>CAKOXU010000005.1 GCA_934130235.1 uncultured Bacilli bacterium | reverse complement strand
TACTTATATTGTTAATTAGACTTATTTTCTTTGGTATACAAAATGTTGCAATTGCATTAGTACAAGGTGTTTGCGCATTCTTATTTATGCTAATACTAAAAAAACTCGGCGATTTTTTATTTAAAAAAGAAAGCATGGGCGGTGGAGATATTAAACTTTTAGGTGTGTTTGGTATTACTATAGGTTTCTTTGTATCTGTTGTTGCAGTTTTTATATCTGCATTCATTGCTTTACCTATATCACTAATAACATTGAAAAAGAATCCGACACATGAAATACCTTTTGGACCTTATTTAGCTATATCAGCGATTATTCTTGTTCTATTAGGTTTAGATATTGATTCGATAATTAATTTAATTACAATATAAAAAAAATGAATTCATTGAATTCATTTTTTTATTTAAATAAATTATTTTTATTAAATGAGAAGAAAGATTTATTGTCGATTGGTTTTTCTTTTTCTTCTTTTACGGAATTATCTTTGCTGATTTTAAATTCATCAAGAGGATTATCAGTATTGGTATCATTTATAACAGATTCATTATTAATTTCAATACTTTTATTCTCTTCTTGTGGTTTCATATCAACCACAGGCTCATTAGATTCAACTACTTCTTTAGTCATTTCATCAACTTTTAATGCATTTTTTAATCCAGTTGAGTGAACTTTTTCATCATCTTCAAGTTCAATTAATTTTAACAACTCTTCCAAAGTAGTTTTACCTTCAAGTACTTTAGTTATACCATCTTGAAGTAAAGAAATAACACCACTATTATATACTAAGTGTCTTAATTCATCTTTTCTTACATTTGCAGAAATAGCATCTTTAATATCTTGATCTATAATTAAAACCTCATGAATTGCAATACGTCCAGAATATCCATTTTTACATTTTTCACAACCAACAGCAGTATATATTTCATTTATCTCTTTACCTAAAACTTTTCTAAAAATATTTTTTTCATATTCATTAGTAGGTCTTGTTTTAGTACAATGTGGGCACAATTTACGAGCTAATTTTTGTGAAATAATACCAGTTAAAGCACTTGATAATAAGTATCTTTCAACACCCATGTCAAGTAATCTTTCAATTGTGTTTAAAGAGTCATTAGTATGTAGGGTAGAAAGCACCAAATGGCCAGTAATAGAAGCTCTAACGGCAATTTTTGCAGTTTCTGTATCACGTATTTCTCCGATCATAATTATATTAGGGTCTTGACGTAATATAGATCTTAAAACTGTTGCGAAATCCAAACCTATTTCACTATTAGTTTGTATTTGGTTAACACCTTCAATATCCATTTCTATTGGATCTTCAACAGAAATAATATTTGTATTTTCTTTATTTAATTTTTGTAATATACAATACACAGTAGTAGATTTACCAGAACCAGTCGCACCAGTTACAAGTACGATACCGTTTGGAACAGATATCATTTTCAATACTTTCTTTAAATTCGCTTCACTAAATCCTAAACTTTCTAACCCAGCTTGGGATAGTGAATAATCCAATATACGAATAACGATTTTTTCACCTTTATTTGTA
Source organism: uncultured Bacilli bacterium (assembly GCA_934130235.1). GTDB lineage: Bacteria > Bacillota_I > Bacilli_A > RF39 > UBA660 > UMGS1613. The sequence continues at coordinate 40,226 of CAKOXU010000005.1, read as the reverse complement.
GGAAGAGCAGATACACGTAAGTCTAGATCTATATTTTCTAGTTTATTTTTAATCGCACCATCTTGTGGTAATCTAGATTCAGTAATGTTCATTCCAGAAATAATTTTTATACGAGTAATAAGATTCTTAGCTATCTCTTTAGGAATAGTTGTATAATCCATTAATTCTCCATCAATTCTTATTCTTACATGTAATGCATCATCATGTGGATCAAAGTGTATATCAGAAGCACCCCTTCTAGATGCATCTACTAATATCTCATTAACAATTTCTACTACAGGAGTTTTTTGAAAATCAAAAACCTTAATCATTTTATCACCTTTTTATCCTTCTAGGACTAGATTTTATCCTAAATATATTATATAATATATTTGTAAATAAAACAAGATAGGTGAGTAATTTTTATGAAAAAAAATAATAGGGGTTTTATGCTTGTAGAAACATTAATAGTTGGTTTATTTGTAGCGACTACACTCATATATTTGTATATCCAATTTAGTAATTTAAATAGAAGTTATTCTGATTCTTTTAAATATAACACTGTTGAAGGATTATATGCTTTAAAAGATGTGAGAGAATATATTGTTTTGAATCAAGAATCTATAGAAGATGAAATATTTGATAATAATTACACTCTTGATCCTTGTTCTATTTTACCTGATGAGGAGTATTGTAGAGCTTTACTAAGTAAAGAGAATATTAATACTATTATAATTACTTATAATGAAGTTTCTAATTCTAATATACCTACTGATTTAGATCAAAATTTTTTAGATTTTATAAATAAAATAGAGCCTGTTGGTCAAGAAGAATATAGGATAATCGCATCCTTTAACAATAAAACTTATGCGACTATAAGATTTTGAGGTGAATTATGAATAATAAAGGAATGACTTTGGTAGAGTTAATCGCATCTTTCACATTAGCTAGTGTAATAATTGTCTTACTTATAAATGTAATACTAATACTAAGAAATACATATACAAAATCATCTATAAAAAGCGAATTAATAATGCAGCAAAGTGGTCTTAGTCAAAAAGTAAATCAAAAAATGACGACTGATAATTTAAAAAATTATAGTAGTTGTGGTGAGAATTGCTACGATTTTGAATTTACTGATGAAACAATAAGATTAACAATAGATAAAGAAAAAAGAACAGTTGTTTTTGGCAGTTTTAGCTACACATATCCTAAAAATACTGAAATATCAGATATAGAAATTACTAAAGATAATTACTCTACAATAATAGGTAACAATAGCTTATTAGTGCTTAAAATACCAATTACAAACTCAAGGTTTTCTGGTGAAGATTTTGGTATTAATGTTGTATATCCATACAATTCTTTAAAAACAGAATTCTAATTAAAGAATAAAAATAGCATGATTATACATATAAAAGAAGAAATAATGGCGTGCAACAATCTTGATAGTAAATAAGGTAAATACCTTATTTTTTTATTATCTAATATACTAAAAATTTGAAAATGTATAGATATACCACCAAAACAAATAGTGAATGTTGATATTATAGTCTTTAAATATATATTTATATCCATATTTTTAATAAAATTTAAACCTTGCGTTATTTCTATTAAAGGGCAAAAAATAGTGTTATTAATTCTAAATAAGCACATAACAGCTGATGTAAAAACTATTGTACCTAATATTAATAACAATGTATTATATATGCTTAGAATAGACTTATTTAGCACGCTAAAAAAAGAACAAGAATTAAGCTTAGTATTAAAATCATTATCACTAAATTGTTTGTTTTTAAACAACAAATATAAGATAAAAACTCCTATATATTGTGAGAGAAATATAATAACTCCAAGATTTTTATTTTCTAGAAAAGTCACACCTACAGTATTAATAATAAACAATGGGTTGGTAAAATGAAAGATATTTATTACTTTTTCTATATCAAAACTATTAATTAGTTTTTTATCATATTCACATTTTAAGTAAAGAGCTATAGTAGGAGAACCTACAATACTACTAAGCAATATAGGGCCAAGTGCATGTTTATTTAATTTTAAAACTGATTTTATATTATAGAAGAAATTATAATCGAGTAAAAAATTTGATACTAACATGAAGGGTATAATACTAGGAAATAAATTGTTAAAACATAAATTAAATGATGTAATAATAGAATTACTAAGTTCTATAGAATTAAATATTACGCATATTATTATAGACAAAAATATAATTATTTTCATACTTAAATATATGAAATTATTTGACTTTGATTAAAAATACTATTATAATTATTATTAGTAGTGGGGGATTAAGAAGTGGAACGCAAGAGATTTACAGCTTTAATAATTATAGTAATAATATTTTTAATATGTATAGTATTATCGCGAATATATTACAACAATAAATACAAGGTAACCTTTATAACTAATACAAATGACTCTTTATTAGTACGACATGTAAAAAAAGGGGATAAGGTTAGTGAACCCGTAAAATTAGAAAAAGAAGGGTACATATTTAAATATTGGAAATTAAATGGTAAAGAATACGATTTTGATTCTAAAATAAACAAGAACATTACCCTTGAAGCTGAATGGGAAAAAGAGGAGTATATAAATATCGTATTTATTAGTGATGATAAGAAAATAGATAAATTAAGTATTTTAAAAGATACTTCTGTTAAGAAATTTCCAGATGTCGAATACGAGAATTGTGATTTTATAGGTTGGGCTTATGATGATAAATTATATGAAGGTGAAAAACTAAATAAAGATACTTATTTAGTAGCAAGTTTTGATTGTAAAAAAAATGAAATACAAATAGGGGATTTAGTACAAATAGTAGGACAGTATTCATCTAGTGCTTACACAAATACTATTAATATAAGAGCTATTGGTTGGCAAAGAGAAGTGTTAAATATAATTGAAGATGCAGCTAATCCCTATGTAATTGGTATTGATGGTGAAATACTTGGCTATTTTAAAAAAGATTCAATAAAAAAAATAGGAGTTGATTAACTCTTATTTTTATATACAATAATTATAAATTAAAATTGATAATATACATGCGGCTAAAAATAATAATATATATTTAAAAGCACCTTTCATAATACCTCCTATATTAATCTTATTTCTTTTTCTGTAAAGAAAGGCTTGTCTTTATCAATTCTATCATAAAATAATATACCATTTAAATGATCAATTTCATGTTGAAATGCAATTGCTAAGTCTTCTCTTACTCTTAATTTAATGTATTCACCATCAACAGTGTATCCTTCAACAGTAACTCTAGCATGTCTAGGTACATGTCCTTCAACCTCTCTATTGACACTTAAACAACCTTCACCAGCCTCAGCTGCTATCATTTCATCAGAATAACTAATTATTTTAGGATTAACCATTACATAATTTTCAAATACACCATCTTCAACTTCATATACAATGACTATTACTCTTGTATTTATACCAAGTTGAGGAAATGCAAGCCCCATACCAGGTCTTAAATTATATTTTTTTTCATACTCTTCAATTTGACTGTATGTTAGTTCTTTAATAATTCTATCAACTAATTTTTTATGTTCTTTAGATAAAGGTAAGGTAGCATCTACACTTATTTTTCTAAGATGTGGATCTTTTTCATCTAATATATTTAATTTTTTAAACATAATCTCACTTCCAAAGGACATTATATCAAAATCTATGAAAATATTCAAGTTTTATAAAAAAAGATAAAAGGGAATCCTTTTATCTATTACCATCAAATGCTCTAGCACCTATAACTATAACAAGTAAAATAAATAATACAAGTATTATAGCAGCACCGTATCCAGTACCATACCCATTACCTTGATTATTACAACATCCCTGTGGGTATCCGCCATATCCTTGGTATCCACCGTAATAATACATAAAATACCTCCAATCTCGTTATATACTATTAAATTGTAAATAAAATGATAATTAAAAATACCTAGTATTGTTAAAAGTTTGATAATATGTTATGATATATATGGTAGATAATATGAAGAAAATAAAAAAATTTAGAAAAAATGTTAGAGATATGGATAAAGTGTTATTTGGCCTAATGTTAGGTTTAATAATATTTGGCACATTAAACATAGTTACTGCCTCATCTAGAGAAGTTAATAATATATTTTTATTTTTTGCTAAACAAGTAATTATTTTAATTTTAAGCTTTGCTTTATTCTTCAAACTTATTAATGTAAATACGAAAGAATATAGTAAAATAGGCCCTTTTTTATATATTTTAGTCTTAGTATTAAATTTATATTTAATTGTAAAAGGTGGTGTAACTAGAGGGGCATCTAACTGGATTGATTTAAAATTCTTTAAATTACAGCCCAGTGAGCTTGCTAAACCGGTCATAATAATGATGCTTTCCGTATTATTTGATCGTGGATACAAAATATTGCAAGATCCGAACGCAGAACATAAAAATATAATAGGCGCAATACTATTTGTAGGAATAGTAATACCAATTATAGTCTTTTTTCAAAAAGATTTAGGTACATGTATAATCTTGGTCGGAATATTCGGGTTTATGTATTTATCAAGCCCTATATTACCAAAAGAAAAAATAAAATATATGCTACTTGGAATATTTGTTGTAGTCTTTGCTTTTCTTGCTATGTCATCATATAAAGGTCATGTTTTATCTAAAGCACAAGAATCTAGATTAGACTTTTTTAATCCTTGCAGTAAGTATGAAAAAGATGGATATCAAATTTGTAATGCATTTATAGCTATCAATAACGGTGGATTAACCGGTTTAGGAATAGGTAAAAGTACTCAAAAATATTCATATATTCCAGAACCTCATACTGACATGGTTTTTGCTATAATAGCTGAAGAAAATGGCGTATTGAAGTGCTCAATTATATTTATCTCATACATAATAATATTGTTTAGAATATTACTTCTTGCAAGTAAGACTTCAAATATTAAATCTAGATATATTTGTATAGGAGTAGCAACATATATGTTTATGCATATATTAATTAATTTAGGAGGTTTATTTGGACTTATGCCTCTTACTGGTGTACCTTTACCATTTTTAAGTTATGGAGGTTCTTTTACACTTTCATTTATCGGAGCATTAGGTATGGTTCAAAGAGTATATATAGAAAATAAGAATAAAGTCGTAAAAGTTTAATATTTTTATTGATTTTATCAAAAAAATAGTGTATATTAGTAATGTACTTATTTTCTTGGTGAGGAAATTTATCCATTTTTTACTAGGATATAAGCGAATATATAAAGGAGGATAATATGGCTTTAACAAAGGAAGAAAAAAGCGAATTAGTTAAAAAATTTGGTAAGAATGAAAATGATACAGGTAGTATTGAAGTTCAAATTGCTATTTTAACTAAGGAAATTAATACTTTGACAGAACACTTTAAAGAACACAAACACGATCATCATTCTAAACGTGGATTACTTCATAAAGTTGGTCAAAGAAGAAGCTTACTTAACTATTTACTTAAAACTGATGTAACTAGATATCGTAAAGTAGTTAAAGATTTAGGCTTAAGAAAATAATAATATTATAAATTGTAGACACTATTTTTTAGTGTCTTTATTTTTAAAGATCTAATAAAGGAGGAGTAGTATGAAGAAAGTATATGAATTAGATTTTAGAGGAAAAAAATTAATAGTAGAAACAGGTGAACTTGCTAAACAAGCAAGCGGTGCTGTTCTTGTAAGATACGGAGATACTGTAGTATTATCTACTGAAGTTGTTAGTAAGAACGCTAATGTATTAAGTGATTTTTTCCCTTTGATGGTTTTATACCAAGAAAAATTATACTCTGTAGGTAAGATACCTGGAGGTTTTATAAAAAGAGAGGGTAGACCTACTGAAGCTGCAACTTTAGCAGCTCGTATGATTGATAGACCAATGAGACCTATGTTCCCAGAGGATTTTAAAAATGAAGTTCAAGTTGTAAATACAGTATTATCAGTAGATCCAGATTTTTCTCCAGAAATGGCAGCAATGTTTGGTTCCTCATTAGCAACTTCTATATCTAAAACACCTTTTGATGGACCAATTGCAGGTGTAAAAGTTGGTAGAGTTAATGGAGAATTTATAATTAACCCAACTGTAGAAGAAGCTGAAATTTCTGATATTGATTTAACAGTTGCAGGAACAATAGATGCTATTAACATGGTTGAAGCTGGAGCAAAAGAAGTATCTGAGGAAGATATGTTAGAAGCATTAATGTTTGGTCATGAAGCAGTAAAAGAGTTATGTAAATTCCAATTAGATATTATAAATGAAATTGGACAAGAAAAAATGGAATATGAAGTATTAGAAATATCTGATGAACTTAAAGAAGCGGTAAAGGAGTACTGTACTGATAGACTTGATAAAGCTTTACGTATAAAAGATAAATTAGAAAAGTATAACGCTATTGATTCTTTAAAGGAAGAAATAGTATCAAAATATGAAGAAGAAAACAAAGATTTAGATACTGATGAGTTAAATAAATTATTAACTAGTGTTAAATTAGTATTTGGTTCTATTGAATATGAATTGTTTAGAAGTATAGTTGTAAAAGAAAAGATGAGAGCAGATGGACGTGCTATGGATGAAATTAGACCTCTTTCTACAGATATTGACTTGCTTCCAAGAACACATGGTAGTGCACTTTTCACACGTGGTGAAACACAAAGTTTAAGTGTTACAACACTAGGAGCATTAGGAGAACATCAAATATTAGATGGACTTGATCTTGAAACTGAAAAAAGATTTATGTTACATTATAATTTCCCACAATTTTCTGTTGGAGAAACTGGTAGATATGGCGCTCCAGGTAGACGTGAAATAGGTCATGGAGCATTAGGCGAAAGAGCTTTAGCACAAGTTATTCCATCTGAAGAAGAATTCCCATATACAATACGTGTTGTATCTGAAATTCTTGAATCTAATGGTTCTTCATCGCAAGCAAGTATATGCGCCGGATGTATGAGTTTAATGGCTGCAGGTGTTCCTATAAAAGCTCCAGTAGCAGGTATTGCTATGGGATTAATAACATACGGTGATGATTATACTATATTAACTGATATACAAGGTATGGAAGATCATTTAGGGGATATGGATTTTAAAGTGGCTGGTACAAGAGATGGTATATGCGCTTTACAAATGGATATTAAAATTAAAGGTATTACAAAAAATATATTAAAAGAAGCATTAAATCAAGCTAAAAAAGCTCGTATGCAAATATTAGATGTGATTCATAATCAAATTGAGGCTCCAAGAGCTGAAGTAAGTAAATATGCTCCAAAGACATTAACATTCAATATAGATCCTGCTAAAATTAAAGAAGTTATAGGAAAAGGCGGAGAAACTATTACCAAAATTATACTTGAAGCTTCTAATGTAAGTGCAGTAAATGATGTAAATGCAGTAAAAGTAGATTTAGAGGACGATGGTAGAGTAATTATCTATCACACTGATAAAGATATAATTGAACGTACTGCTAATATGATTAAAGATATAGTTAGAACGCCAGAAGATGGAAAGATTTATAATGGAAAAGTTGTTAAAATAATCGAATCTGGATGCTTTGTAGAATTATGGCCTGGATGTGAAGGAATGGTTCATATATCTGAATTAGACGTTAAAAGAGTTGAAAAAGTCGAAGATGTAGTTAAAGTTGGAGATGAAATTATAGTTAAATGTTTGGGATATGATAAACGTGGTAGATTAAATTTATCACATAAAGCTGCAATAAAATAAGCCTATGGCTTTTTTTATTTAAAAGTAGACTAAAATTAATAGATGTGTTATAATGAATGAGGTGGTAGTATGAAAAATGGTAAATTTGCTATTATAATAACAACTATATTACTTTTTGTATTTGCTTTTTGTTATTCGAACTTTATTAATGTTAACAATGAAAGGGATTCAGTTAAATTTAAAAAGGAATATGAAGCTTTAAATGGTGTCGTAGTAGATGATTATTATAAATATCAAAAATTAGATATTGATAGTAATAATCCTATTAAATATTCCAATTATGATGAAATTTTTGATGTAATAGATAATAAAAGTGGAATTATTTATTTAGGGTTCCCTGAATGTCCATGGTGTAGAACTATACTACCTGTATTATTTAAAACAGCAAATGATTATAAAATAGATACTATATATTATTTAAATATATTGAATGAAAGAGATTCATATGAGGTATCTGATGGCAAGCTAGTATACTCTAAAGATAGTAATGTAAAAGAGAAAAAAGGTACTAAAAATTATTTTAAATTATTAAAAAAGTTAGATAAATTTTTGGAAGATTATACTGTCAGTGATAAATCTGGAAAAGAATATGAAGTTGGAGAAAAAAGATTGTACGCACCAACAGTTGTATTTGTAAAAGATGGAGAGATTTTAGGTATACATGTATCAAGTGTAGATTCACAAAAATCGGGTTTTGATAAACTAACAAAAGATCAAAAAGATGAACTATACTCAATATATGAATCTTATATAATTAAACTTAAAAATTTAGTATGTAATGAAAAATGTTAAGCACTTACTGAAGTGCTTTTTTGGAGGAATTATGGAGTTAAAAGAAATAGAAAAATCTATTATAAAAAAATATAGAAAAACAATATGGAAACCATTTGTGGAAGCAATAAATGATTATAAAATGATTAATGATAATGATGTAATTGGTGTATGTATAAGTGGTGGTAAAGACTCATTTTTACTTGCTAAGTGTTTGGAAGAAATAAAAAGACATGGAAAAATGAAATTTGAGTTAAAGTTTATTGTAATGAATCCAGGATATACAAATATTAATAAAGATAAAATAATAAATAATGCTAAAATACTTGGGATTGATATAAATATGTTTGAAAGTAATATTTTTGAAAGTGTTGTTAATTTAGATAATCCTTGTTATTTATGTGCACGAATGAGAAGAGGATATTTATATAATGAGGCTAAGAGGCTAGGATGCAATAAAATAGCTCTAGGACATCATTTTGATGATGTAATTGAAACTATATTACTTAGTGTTTTATATAGTGGTGAATATAAAACAATGATGCCTAAACTTCATAGTACAAATTATGAAGGAATGGAACTTATAAGGCCTATGTATTATGTAAGAGAAAAAGATATAATTAGTTGGACAAAGTATAATGGGTTGGAATTTTTAAATTGCGCTTGTAAATTTACTGAAAATAAAGAATCTAATTCTAAGAGAAAAGAAATAAAAAATCTTATAGAATCTTTAAGTAAAATTAATCCATATATAGAAAATAATATATTTAAAAGTAGTACTAATGTAAATATAGATGCTATTATAGGGTATAAGAAAGATGGAATTAAACATAATTTCTTAGATAGGTATTGATATGAATTATAATATAAAAATGGAAGAAATATTAAATAGTTTAACTGAGAAAAAAAGACTTTTATTACATGCCTGTTGTGCTCCTTGTAGCTCATATACGCTAGAAAGATTATCTAAATATTTTGATATAACAATTTATTATTATAATCCTAATATACATCCTAAAAATGAATATATGAGAAGATTAAATGAGTTAAAAAAATTTATAAATGAGTACCCTCATGACAACTTAATAGAGCTTATAGAAGTAAACTATGACCCAAATGAGTATTTTGATGCGGTAAAAGGTTTAGAATCTCTAGGAGAAATGAGTAAGAGATGCTATGAATGCTATAAGCTTAGAATGGAAAATTCAATTAAATATGCAAAAGATAACAATTATGATTATTTCACAACAACACTTTCTATAAGTCCTTATAAAAAAAGTGATTGGATAAATGAAATAGGTTTATACTTAGAAAATAAATATAATATTAAATATTTATTTTCAGATTTAAAAAAGAAAAATGGCTATAAAAGATCACTTGAATTATCTAAACAATATAATCTATATAGACAAGATTACTGTGGTTGTATATATTCTAAAAAAGAAAGAAATAGCAAATAATTTATATACTGTAAGACTGATGATTATTAGATAGATTTATCTATCTTTTTTTGATATAATTAAATAGGTGGTAAAATGTTTGAAAGATTTGAATTATTAATAGGAGATAAAATAAATAGTATAAAGAATAAAAATATAATATTATTGGGACTAGGTGGTGTAGGTTCTACATGTCTTTTAAGTCTTATTAGATGTGGTATAGAGAATATTACTATTGTTGATTATGATAAAGTAGATATTACAAACTTAAATAGGCAAATAATTGCCTTTAGATCAAATATAGGTAAATATAAAACAGACGTGTGTGAAAGTTTTATTAAAGATATTAATCCAGACGTAAAAGTAAAAAAAATAACAAGAAAAATAGATTCAAATAATATTAATTATATAATTGATAATTATGACTATATAATTGATTGTATAGATGATATAAAGGTAAAATGTGAATTGATAAGTATAGCAAGTAAAAAAGATATTAGACTTATTTCCAGCATGGGTACCGGTAATAAAATGAATCCATCTAAGTTAAAAATAACTGATCTTTCTAAAACTAGTTACGATCCTATCGCACGTATACTTAGAAAGTATGTTAAAGATAATAGATTAAATAAAAAAGTAATGGTAGTGTGCAGTGATGAAGAAAAATATACAAAAATAAATAAGCCAATTCCATCTAATTCATTTGTTCCAACTACTGCTGGATTATTAATTACTAGTTATGTTATAAATGATATAGTAGGTGAGAAAAATGTTTAAAGAATTAGAAAGTATTATAAAAAATATAGAAGGAAATGTATTATCTATCGCACTTGACAATAAATTAGAAAATTATTTATACAAAAATAAAAGTATTAATTTATATACTATTTCAGATAATAGTGCACGTCAAGGTATAAAAACTGGAAAAAAGAGAAAAACTAATAAGGGAAAAAATATTAATATTAAAAAATTAAGAAAGTATATTAACAAAAAATCTGTAGATTACCTATTTGTTAACATGGATTCATTGTATAAGTATTATAAATATTTTATAAAGGACAGTATATTCTTATCTAGGAATATGATATATATATATCTTTCAAATAATATAGATTATAAGTTTATTATTGATAAGTACAAAAGATATAATACTAAAATAGAGTATAAAAAATATAAAGATGGTTATTTAATAAAAATAGATAATACAAAGGGATCAAATACTTATAAAGATATAATATACTTTATTAAAGATACATTATATAATATTGCAGATATCATAGGAAATATATTAGTGAGTTAAGTAAGTTTATCTTGCTTTTTTCTTTATTTTATTTTATAATTATATTAGTGAAAATAGGTGAGTTATGAAATCAATATATAATTCAATAAAAAATTTATATTACAAAATAATATCTAAAGAAAAAATAAAATTATTTAGATATAAACTAAGTACCCTAAAAATTAATAATATGAATCCAGTTCGTATTACTACACTTTTAATATTATTTACAGTAATATGCTTATCAATAGGATATAGTGCGTTTGGAACAAATCTAAATATGACAGGAACTGTAGTAACAGTAAGACCAGTATTTGATGTAAGAGTACAAAATGCGACTAAAACATCAAATACTAATTCAACAGTAAATAGTGTTGATTATAATAAAGATAGATTAATAACAAATGTATCATTTAATGAAAATGGAACAGCTACATATCAAATAACAGTAATAAATATAGGAAATACAGATATAGGAATAAATAGTATATCTATAAAAGATGTAAATGATAATACTATATCAACAGTAAGTTATACATTATCAGGATATACATTAAAAGAATCATTAGGAATAACAAATGGAAATACAAAGACATTTACAATAACTCTAAAATCAAGTACACAATCAACATATAACATATCAGTTATATTTGATTTTGAACAGTTTTATACAGTAACGTACGATGGAATAGATACATCTGAAAAAGAGTTAGAACCAGTGGGTTTGACTATTGGAAATGCAGTTTTTATAGATGTTTTAACTGGGAGTAGATGTACTAATTATGTATCAAGTAATAGTGAGTACGGATATAATGGTACAGAAGGTAATTCGTGTTTAAAATTTTATATATTAGATGATAATGATGATTCTACATATGACTTAATATTAGATCATTCAGTTGGTTATGGAATTTCACACCTTTTGGAAATTGCATATGGATCAGGTGGTATTACATATGATAGTGGTTCAGTTTTAGAAGAATTATATAATTCTACATCTAGTTGGAATACCTCTATAAAAAGTGATGATTTAGAGTATTCACCACAGCTCAATTCAGAAACATACACTATCACTATAGATTATAAAAATAACCCTAATGGATTATATAAATCAAGACTAATAACAGGTCAGGATTTATATAAATTAACAGGAGATCCTAATTCCTACTCTTTTGATGAAAATACGGTTGATTTATCAAATTATTCTTGGCTATATATAGATGAAACGGAAACTGAATCGAGTATATTAGGATATGCAACAGCAGACACGAAAATAATAAATAGAAATAATTCAGATTTAGAACTGGAATCAGGTGTATATGGTCAGCAATGGCAACTAGGTGTTAGACCTGTTATAACTGTATCAAAAGATGAAATAAATAATGCTACTAGTAAATTTCCAACAAAAGTATTAGGTGGAGATACACTTAAAGTAGATTTTTCAGATAATAAACCGGGAGAAATAAATGTTAAAATGGGTGATAGTTTAACAGATGCATATACAATGAAAAATACTGGAAAGTTTTCGTTAGATGATGTATCTGGAGATATAGTATTTTCAAAAGTAGCTATAAAAGGAACACCAACATATTTTAATGTGTCTACAGGTAATTATTGTACAGAGAATGATTATAGACAGTCTTTTGATTATGAGAATTATAAAGATTATTTAAATAGCATGACTGGATATAATGGAATAGAAACTTCTAGTAGTGTTCAAAATAGTTGTTTAAAGTTTTATAAAATGCATAATTATTCTTCTTTAGTTGTAGATTTTATGTTAGATCACAACATTGCTGCAGGAGTTGATTTTAATTCATCTGGATCTACGACTAGCGGTCCAGGGACTGGTTCTACTGAAGCTTTAGGAGTGTTAAAGTCTAAAACAAGTAGTTGGAAAGGAACTACAACCCCTGAAGATTATATGCAATATATGACTTTTACTAATACTGACATAAGTTCAAGTTCTACAAAGATTGAATATACGATTCCATATTCATCTGGTGGATATAAGGCCAGATTAGTAACTACACGTGAACTAATTGAACATACTAATAGTTCATGGTTTAAAATTCAAACTGCAAAAGGATACAACTCATATTTTTACTATGACAACGATGGGACTAATTATCAAACTCAAAAATTACCTAGTGATGGGGTAAGCAAGTATGGTTATTTATATGATCGATTGAACAATTGTAAAGACAACGGATGCTATTATAATTCTATAACTCCAACTAATTCAACTGGTAGTGATCATTACTATACAAGTACTGCTTCTTATTGGCATACTAGTGCTGTTTGGGGTTCAAATAAAAACGGTATGTTATATTCTTTACCATCATCCGGTTCATCTGTATCTGGAGTTCGCCCGGTAATGATGCTAACATTAAAGCATCCTGATTTACCCGACGAATACCAACAAGTAGAGTATATTCAGATGACAGGTACACAATGGATAGATACTGGACATAAAGCAGATGGATATACAGGTATTGCCGTTACATTCCAATTTACCTCTGTAACGCCCACACAACAAGTATTGTTCGGTAGTGGATCATCAGGGGGATTAGTATATACATTTTATATAAATAGTGGCGGTGGATGGAGTTATGCATATAATAATAATTCTGGAAACTGGGTATCTATTTTAAATGGTGCAAATACAAATAAACATAGTATAGAATTTAATATAACTAGAGGTAAACTGACATTTGATACACAGAGAGAATTTACTTTGAGTGGAACAACAAACGATACTTTAACTGCTGACAGAATTTACATTGGATCATACAAAAATGCATCATCTTTAGGTGCTCAGAATGCAAGAGTAAAAATTTATAAATTTGATATATATTGGAGTAATGATTTAGCGCAACGTTTCATACCATGTTATAGAAAAAGTGATGGTGTAATAGGTATGTATGAACCTATAGAGAAAAAGTTTTATACGAATGCAGGTACGGGTACATTTGGTAAAGGTCCAAATGTTACATTAACTCGATAAAGAAAGTGAAAACTTTCTTTTTTTTCGACATTAATATTATTACATATAGAATATACTTATTATGGTGATACTATGAAAAAGAGATTTAAAAAAAGGAAAAAAGTCAGTTTTAAATTTATAGTATATGTATTATTTATATGTCTTTTTTACTATTTATTTAGGTTTTATATTCTTAATATAGGCCTTGTTAAGGGAAATAGTAATTTTGTTAAAATGATGATTGAAGATAACAATTATTATTCATATTATAAAGGTGAAAATGTTTTAAATAGAGTGAAAAAGTATTTGGTCAGTAAGATTGAACCTATTACTTTAATTAACACTAAAAATGATAATAATACTATTTTTATTTATAATGAAAGTAAAGGAAATAAAAATATTTATTTATATAGTTCTCACCAATGGGAAGGGTATGATAGTAAGTATTTGAGCGATTATAATATAACACCTGATGTTTTGATGGCTTCACACATGTTGGAGGAAAAACTTGAAAAAAAGGGTATTAATACCGTTGTAGAAGAATCAGATATTAAAGGATATATGAAGGAAAAAGGAATGAACTCTTCTTTAAGTTATAAGGCAAGTCGTATGTTTTTAGAAAATTTTTATATAAAGAACCCCGATTATGATCTATATATAGATATACATAGAGATTCTGTAGCGCATGATTTATCTGTTGTAAACATTAACAATAAAGTATGCGCGAAAGTATTATTTGTGATAGGACTTGAAAATGATAATTATCAAAAGAATTTAGATAAGGTAAATACTATAAATGGTATTATTAATAAAAAATATAGTGGCCTTAGTAGGGGAATAATGAAAAAAAAGGGAGTTGGCGTAAACGGAGTTTATAATCAAGATTTAGATGAACGTGTAGTTTTGTTAGAAGTTGGTGGCAATGAAAATACAATTGAAGAAGTTAATAATACGTTAGATCTTATCAGCAATGTATTGGAGGAATATTTAAATGAAAAACAAAATGTTTAGTATATTTTTTTATACATTATTTATAAGCTTTTTAGTTGTATATTTTTCTAGTATGACAGGTTATTATGAGTATACAAATAATAAAAAAATGACTTTAACTAATACAGAAATAAAAGAATATGAAAATGATATTAAAAATGGTAAAAAAGTTGATGGAAAAAAATATTTGTCTAATAAAAGTGTAAACTATTCTAGTGGTTTTTCTAAACTTACAAGTAAATTATCAAATAAAATAAGCGAAATAACAACAAATAGTATAAATGAAGGATTTAAATACTTGTCAAAATATGTTGGCTAATACTTTAAAAAATGTTTAGTATGTGATAAAATATTAATGGTGATTTGATGAATAAGTTAACTCGTACAGATTTAAGAGAAAAAATAATGACTATTTTATATCAAATTAATGTTTATGATATTAATAAAATTAATTATGAAGTAGATAGTGTTATAAAAGAAGTAATGGAAATAGATAATGAATTTGTTAAAGATATTGTATATGGAGTGATATATAAAAAAGATGAATTAGACAGATTAGCTAATGAGAATTTAAAAGATTGGACTATCGATAGATTAGGTAATACAGATCAAGCAATTCTTAGAATGGGTATATATGAATTACTTTACACTGATACTCCTGATGTAGTTGTAATAAATGAAGCTGTAGAACTTGCTAAATTATATAGTGATGATAATGTTAAAAGTATGATTAATGCAGTATTAGATAGTATATATCATAAAAAGGTAGACCATGAATAATAATTACTTGACAATTACAGAATTTACTAAAAAGTTAAAAGGAATATTTGATTCTTCTAAGGCTTTTTCTAACATGTATTTAAAAGGTGAAATATCCAATTTCAAAAGGCACACTTCAGGACATTTGTATTTTTCCTTAAAGGATGAAGGCAGTGTTATAAATGCTATGATGTGGTCTTCACAGGCTAATAAATTGGTATTTAATCCAAAAGATGGTATGAAAGTATTAGTTCATGGGCGTATTACTATATATGAAGCTCGTGGTACATATCAAATATATGTAGATGATATGCAGGAAGACGGAATAGGTAATTTGTATTTAGAATATGAAAAATTAAAAAAGAAATTATCTGATGAAGGTTTATTTGATTCTAAATACAAAAAAGAAATACCAAAAATTCCTAATAGAATAGGGATTATAACCGCACCAACAGGTGCTGCTATTAAAGATATACTTTCTACAATAAAAAGAAGATATTCTAACGTAGAAACTATTCTATTTCCTTCTTTAGTACAAGGCGATACAGCTGCTTTAGATATAGTTAAAAATATAAAATTAGCTGAAAATTATAATTTAGATGTATTGATTGTAGGCCGTGGAGGAGGCTCTATAGAAGATTTGTGGGCTTTTAATGAGGAAATAGTTGCGCGAGCTATTTTCGATTGTAATATCCCTATTATAAGTGCTGTAGGGCATGAAGTTGATTTCACTATAGCTGATTTTGTAGCGGATATGCGAGCGCCTACACCAACAGGAGCTGCTGAAATGGCTGTTCCAAATGTGAATGATTTAATTAATCATATTAGTAATTTAAAAATTAGATTAAATGAAAGTATTCAAACTAATTTGAACTATAAAAAATTAATGTTAAAAAGATTAACAGATAACTATATATTAAATAATCCAAAAATAATGTATGAAAAACAAATAGAAAAATTAGATTATTTAACTGAAAAAACAATTAATATATTAAAAAATAGTTTTAATGAAAAGGTTCATCAATTTGAACTATTAAAAAACAATCATATATTAATAGATCCAACTATACTTTATAAATCACATAAAGATAATCTAGGATATTTGATAGAAAAATTAGATCTTGTGAATCCATTAAATATATTAAAACGTGGATATACATTAACTTATCAAGACAATACAACTATTAAAAGTATTAAAAACATAAATAAAGATAAAGATATGACTATTAAATTTAGTGATGGTATAGTGCTAAGTAAGATTATAGATATAAGGGAGAATAGTAATGAGTAAAGAAGTGAAATTTGAAGATAAAATAAAAGAATTAGAAACTATTATTAATGAGTTAGAATCAGGAGAAATTGATCTTGATTCGTCAATAGAAAAATATATGGAAGCTATGAAAATAGTGGAATTTTGTGATAAAAAATTAAAGGGTTATGAAGAAAAAATTACAAAAGTACTAAGTGATGATGGAACCTTAAAAGATTTTAAATTGGAAGAAGATATTCAATAATATTTTCTTTTTTTATACTCATAATATTAATGTAGTCTATAAAGGAGTTGTTTTTATGTTTTTTAAAAAACACAAAACTCTTATTCTGCTTCTACTATTTATTGTTCCCATAAATGTATTTGCTTATTCAGATTATATAATAGCGTCTGGTGATGTTGTCGGAATAAAAATAAAAACAGATGGTATAATAGTAGCCGGTACATATGAAGTTAATGGTGTTGATCCAAAAGACACTACTTCTTTAAAAAAAGGTGATACCATAGTTAAAATTAACGACAAAAAAGTCGTTTCAACTAACGATATGGTAGAGCTAATTAATACTTGTAATTGTAAACAGTTAGATATAGATTATAAAAGGAATAATAAAAACTATACTACAAAATTAAAATTACAAAAAGATAATGAAGGAATAAAAACAGGATTATATGTAAAAGATACCATATCTGGTATTGGTACATTAACCTTTATTGATCCTCAAACAAAAAAGTTTGGAGTATTAGGTCATGAAATAACAAATATGGACACAAAAGAAATAGTTAAGCTTACAAGTGGTACTATATTTGATGCAAGTATTACTGGTATAATCAAAAGCGAACGTGGAAATCCTGGTGAAAAAAATGCTATTTTATTTAGTGATAACATAGAAGGTAAAATACTTAAAAATACAAAATCAGGTATATTTGGCGATTATGAGGTAAATATTGACAATAATAAACTTTATAAAGTTGTCCAACCAAACGAGATAAAGACTGGAAAAGCTACTATATTAACCGTATTGAAAAATAATGAAGTAGAACAATTTGATATTAATATAACTTCAATTAAACAAACAGATGATAAACTTAAAAATATATCATTTGAAATAACTGATAAAACACTACTAGAAAAGACAAATGGTATAGTACAAGGTATGAGCGGAAGCCCAATAATACAAGGGAACAATATTATAGGCGCAGTTACACACGTAGTAGTAGATGATCCTAAAAAAGGATACGGTATATTTATTACTAATATGTTAGAAGAAGCAGAAAAAAAGGGAGAGTAATCTTCCTTTTTATTTGACAAAATATAGTAATTATGATAATATATTTCCCGGTTGTGAAAGGAAGATTACATGGAAATTATATATAATATATTAAAAGCTGATACTAAAAGTAAAAGAATGAAAGAAATAAAAAAGTTGATAGATGAAGAATTTATTAAAGAGACAAAAACTGAACAAATTTATAAAACTAGTTTGGAAAATGTTATGAGTGCTACTGATATTAAACAAGCTCATGTTATAGCAAGAAGTGCTTTAACTGGTAGTACAAAAAGTATAAATGATTTTAGTATGAGTTCTAATTCATATGTATCTGCAAAGGATATAAGTGTTTTACTTGAAAAGCTAAACATTATATATAGTATTGTACAACTTGATACTATTGATAAAGCAATTTTAAATAAATATTTAAATGAAAAAATATTACTTGAAAATATTAAAGAACAAAAAGCACGTAAAAGAAAAACAAAGTAGTATTTAAAAAAATAAATATATGGTATAATTTATATGGAGGTAAGTTATGTTAAAAGAATTTAAAGAATTTATATCAAAAGGTAATGTTGTAAATTTAGCTGTAGGTGTTGTAATTGGTACAGCATTTTCTAAAATAGTTTCTTCATTAGTAGATAATATTATTATGCCTTTAGTTGGTATAATAATAGGTGGTATCGACTTTAGCGGATTAGCTATTAAAGTAGCAGATGCACAAATAAAATATGGTATTTTTTTACAAAATGTAGTAGATTTTTTAATAGTTGCTTTCTGTATATTTATTTGTATAAAAGCTGTTAATAAATTGCTTCATAAAGAAGAAAAGAAAAAAGAGACTAAACCAGTTAAATCAAACGAAGTAATATTACTTGAAGAAATTAGAGATTTACTTAAAAAAAAGAGTTCTAAAAAATAGAACTTTTTTTATGCAAATACAGCGAATATTGGTCCAAGAGCCATTGCAAGAACCATTAATACAATAAATATTTTTAATAATAATTTCATAATACACCTCAATATAATTATATCTTATTTTTATTATATTTGGAATATTTTTATATAAAAATAATATATTTAATTAGGTGATTATATGGACAAACTATTAAATGAAATAAAATTTGACAAAAAGACTGTATTATATATGATTATAATTATATTAAGTGGAGTAGTGTGTGGTTCTCTTTTTATTGTTTTATTAAATGATGCGGATAAAAAGCTAGTACTTGAATATGTATCAAGTTTTATAGAAAACGTGAGTAAACCAATAGATAATATACTTTTATTAAAAAATACTCTTATTAATAATTTTTCATTTTTATTACTTATCTGGATAATAGGATTAACATACATTCTATTTCCTGTAAATATTTTAGTTTTATTTTATAAATCATTTGTATTAGGATTTAGCATTTCATCATTTATATATACTAAAGGAATTAAAGGTATAATACTATCAATTATATATATATTTCCACATAATATAATAAACATACTAGTATATGGAGTTTTAACTGCTTATACAGCTCGTTTATCATTAAATATGATTAAGTCATATAAAGCTAATAAAAGTATCAATATAAGGCAAATAATAAAGAAATATACATATACTTTTTTCTTTTTAGGATTTATATTATTATTAAGTATTTTGTTTGAGTCATTTATAACTCCAAAACTATTTCTATTTACAAAAGGAATATATTAAATACTATTTCTTTACACTTGACAAATGTAAAGAATGTGGTAAAATGATAATAGTAGGAGGCATAAATATGAATAACATAGGAGAATTATTAAAAGAACTGGGGATATCAAAAGTAAAATTATCTAAATATTTAGGAGTATCTAGACAAATGATATATAATTATTTAGAATTAGATAGTATAAATAAATGGCCTAACGACAAAAAAGTACTATTATTAAACTTATTGGGAGTTAAAAAAGTAGAGGAATTAAATAACATTAAGCTTGATACAGATTATATTACAGAAGTAGAAAATAGATTAAATAATCTATGTATTTCAAAACAAGAAAATAATATCAACTCAGATATACTTAATGGAGTTAGTAATGAGAATCAAGAAATATTCATCGGAATAACAGAGTTAGTAAAAGAATACTTAGAAGATTCCGGTAAAGAGGGAAAGAATATTGTAAAATATTTGTATCATTATTTGCAAGCAATGAATAATACTAAAGAATTAAAATACATTTTAGCTTATGTTGCTAAAGAAACAGGCTTTGAAAAACCAATGGAGTTTGCTTTTGACGAAGACCAACAATTTATATTTGAGAGTGTAATGTTCTCTGCTATGGTTCTTTATAGAAGTGGTAAAGCATCTAAAACTAAACTAGCTGAATCACATAGACGATTTGTAAATCAAATTGAACAAAAAATTGAAGATCAATTAAGTAGAACCATGGAATTAAATAATATTCGTTCACAAGCACTTAAAGAATTGGGATACACTGAAATAACAAATGATAATGCAACTGAAGTTTTTGATAAAATTGCTGAAATTGAATCTAGAAAAACTGCATTTAGAAATATAGATTAATTCTATATTTTTTTTAAACTCCCCTATTATATATTTTAGAGTAGGGGAACAATGTAATATAAACTATAAAAATTCTAACTATAATAATGCTGTATAATATATTTTAAATTAAAATATTAGTTTTAATACTTAAATTACCTAAAATTTAAAATTTAATTTAAACCGAGATGATAAATTATACATATAGTTATTTCTCGATTCAAAATATTAAACCTCCCTATTACTTGTATATATAAAAATAGGGGAAATATAGTTATGTCATAGTTATATTTATATATATAGATATAGAAAAATACAAAATATACTGATGTATAATGCTTATTGTATAAAATTAATAATATTTAAAATATAAAATATTTAACATCTGTTTAATATTACATATACCATAAATTAATATGATACATGTAATATAATAAAATATTACTGACTGTTAAGCATAAAACTATTATTATATATTATTATAATTGTATTAAAATAAAATAATATAATTTCCTATAATATATATTATGTTAACTTCTTGATAGAATAGAGCTACTAACCAATTACCTATTGACTAAAACAAGTATTAAAAGTATAATATAGACTATACAATAAAAATTTAAATATCTTAACAATCAAAAGAAAATGAAGGTGAAATAATGGATCTTAAAAGATTAAAGGAGTTAAGAAAGGAATTAAATCTTTCACAGGAATACGTTGCAGAAACATTAGGTATTAAACAACAAAACTATTCAAGATACGAAAATGGCGATGTTACTATTCCAGTTGATAGATTGGAGAAACTTGCCCTACTCTATGGGACTAGTATAGATTATTTAATTGATCTTACAGATGAAAAAAATCCATATAAAAGAAAAAAAATAAAAAGAAAAAAATAAAAGTCTAACGACTTTTGTTTTTATTTTCTTCTACTTCTATATTTTCTTTTATTTCTTTATTAGCACTATAAACATCATATAAGCTGACACTTCCACCAATTAATCCAACTCCTGTAAGTAAACCGCCTACTGAAGTTATCATATCATTAACAAAGCTGATATTTATATTTAAACCATTAAGCAATCCCTCATGTAATAAAATTACCCCTGCCATTGTAGTTATACCAAATGCTTGAGTTGCATTGATTGCTAAATCTCTGTTTTCTAGTGCGACTACATCAGAAACTTTATGTATTTTATATTTTTTCATTATTATCACTCTCTTCTTTGTATTTAATTAACGCTTTTGATATTTGGTCAGGACATGATGTAGATTTAAATCCACATCTAATTCCTTTTAATTTTTCAATTATATAATCAATCTTTTGACCTTTGCAAAGTTCTCTTATTCCTAGAGAATTTCCAGGGCAACCACCTATTACTCTAACATCCTTAACAATATCATTTTCAATGTTAAATATCATTTTTGATGAACAAACACCTGTTGGAGTATATTCAAATGTTTTCATATTATCCCTCCATGAATTATTTTAGCACACAATGTTTTTTTTGTAAACTTATTAGCTAAATACAAAATGATTAATAATAATAAAAATAATGCCAATAATAAATGCAGTATTTGTATACCTTTTATTATAAGTTATAGATTCTTTATATAAATCATTTATTGATATATTTATCATCATTCCGGCTATTACAGAGTATATAATACCCAAAACTATATTATTAATATATTTAGACAAAAACAAGTAACAAACTATAGAACCTATAAGTTCACTAAATCCTGATAAAAAAGTATATAAAAATGCTTTAAACTTATTTTTTGTAGAAAAAAATATGGGTATACTTATTGTAATTCCTTCGGGTATATTATGTAAGGCAATTGCTACCGTTAATTTTATTCCTAAATTTATATTAGATGATGCAGTAATGTATGTTATTATGCCTTCGGGTATATTATGTAAAATTATAGCTATCATACTAATTATACCTACATTGTATAACTTATCTTTTTTTAATTCAAGCTTATTAAATACATTAGTTATCATAATACCTGTTAAAAAGCCAAATACAAGGTAAAAGATTGTATTTGGTATATTTGTACTATTTATTAACAAACGCATTGCATTAGGCATTAAATCAGTTATAGAAACGCATAACATTACACCACTTGCTAAACCTAAAGATAAACTTATAATATTAGACTTATCTTTTTTTATAAATATTACAAAAAATCCTATTATAGTAGAAATACTAGCTAAAAATGATAATAAAAAAGCATATAAATTCACTGTATCACCAGTTAATTATATGCTACTTAATAATACATTTATTTAAAATATAGTCTAATATCAAAATATCTGTTTCTTTATCAAAATGTAATGCATCAGGTAAATTAAACTCAATATTTCTATATGAATCACAATAAGTTATGTTAGTTTTTTCCATATAAGATTTCATATATTTATTAAATTTTTCTATCTTTTTATTAGTCCTAATATTCTTTTTCCATTTTATATTTATATTATTATCATCTATTGGATTAACTGTCAAATAGTAAAACTTAGTGTTTTTATTATTCATTTTAATATTCTTATATAGTTTATAATACTCATATGTTCTATTTTTAATATTGATATTATCATTTAAATCATTCACACCTAAATTAAATATAACTTTATATTTATGTTTTTTATTTTTTAATATCTTATATAAGTTTGGTATCCCTTTTTCAATAAACCAATTTATATCTGCTCCACTTTTAGCATCAAATTCAACATAATAAGGAATACTAATTTCATTTCGTCTTCTTTCTAATAATTCCATTCTAGAATCCCCTACTATAACTATAACTTCATTATTTAAAATAGTATTATTTATAAAACCGTTTGAAGTTATATTAATACTTAAATAATAAATAAATACTAAAATAAATATTATGATAGGCAATACTGTAAATTTAATATTTTTCATAAACACCACAAAAAATATTTTATAATATTTCAAAAAATAAATCAAGACTATTTATCACCATGTGGATGAAAGTTTTCATAATTCTTATGAAGTTCTTCATTAGAAATATGAGTATATACTTGAGTAGTTGATATATCACTATGACCAAGTAATTCTTGTATTGTACGTAAATCAGCGCCATGTTTAAGGAGATGAGTTGCAAAAGAATGTCTTAGTGTATGAGGTGATATTTCTTTTTGAATACCTTGCTCTTTTGCTATTTTTTTTATTATTTTAAAACATCCTTGTCGCGTTAATTTATTGCCATGGTTATTTAAAAATAAATAATCACTATAATTAGATTTTAACATACTGGATCTATATTCATTAATATATTTTTTTAAAAAATAAGAAGCATAATCCCCTATTGGAATTACTCTTTCTTTTGATCCCTTACCAATAGTTCTTACTGTATCTTCAGTTAAATCAATATCAAAAACTTTAAGATTAATAACCTCAGAAACCCTGAGTCCAGACGAATACATAAGTTCTAACATGGCTTTATTTCTATATGAATAATTATCATTAAGACTAAAATTTAGTAATTTATCTATTTCTTCTTCACTTAATGTAGATGGTAAAATTTTACTAAATTTAGGATTTTGTATAAAAGATATTGGATTACTTTTTATTTTTTTCTCGATAAGTAAATACTTATAAAAACTCTTTAAACAAGAGATATTTTGGGCAATAGACTTAGTAGCCAAGTTTTTATTTTTTAAATACACTAAATACCTTTTTAATTTTTCATTATCTATTTCACTTATGTTAACATTACCAATATATTCTTTAAACATATTTAAATCCCTTTTATAAGTTTCAATTGTATTATTTGAATAACCTTTATCAATAAGTAAGTATCTTAAAAATTCTTCAATTACTTCTTCTAACATATTTTCACCATAAATATTATATCATAATTTATACAAATGTGTTAAAATAATAGTGGTGATATTTATGGAACCTTTAGCAATTACTTTGAGACCAACTAAATTAAAAGATGTAATTGGTCAAACTCATTTAATTGGAAAAGATAAAATACTTACTAATTTAGTTAAAAATAAAAAATTGTTTTCTATGATTTTATATGGAGAACCTGGTATAGGTAAAACAACAATAGCGCTTTCTATTGTTAACGAATTAGGATTTAAATATAAAATGTTAAATGCAGTCATTAATAATAAAAAAGATTTTGATATAGCAATCGAAGAAGCTAAAATGTATGGTTCTTTAGTAATTATAATGGATGAAATACATAGATTAAACAAAGATAAACAAGATTTGCTTCTTCCATATTTAGAAAATGGATTAATAACATTAATTGGTATGACTACTTCTAATCCATATCATTCTATTAACCCTGCAATACGTTCAAGATGTCAAATATTTAGATTAAATGAACTTGAGGATAATGACATAAAAAAAGGTGTTAAAAGAGCTTGTAAATATTTAAAAGATATTGAAATTGATAATAAGTCTATAGATTACATAGTGAGTATATCAAATGGAGATTTAAGATATGCATATAACTTGCTTGAAGTAGCATATTACTCAAGTAATAAAAAAGTTAATCTTGATATACTTAAAAAAATGTCTAATAAAACAAGTTTTATAAGTGATAAAAATGGAGATGGATATTATGATACTATAAGTGCTTTTCAAAAAAGTATAAGAGGATCAGATGTAGATGCTTCACTACACTACTTAGCACGTTTAATAGAAGCTGAAGATTTAGATATTATATTTAGAAGAATGACTGTAATAGCTTATGAAGATATTGGATTAGCAAATCCAAACATGGCGTTAAAAGTAGAAGCTTGTATAAATGCGTGTAATAGATTAGGTCTTCCGGAAGCACGCATAATATTATCAAAAACAGTTATAGAGATGGCTTTATCCCCTAAATCCAATAGCGCAATTTTAGCAATTGATAGTGCTTTAAATGATATTAGACTTGGTAAAAGTGGTAATGTTCCAAGACATATAACAACTACATCAAAAAATTATAAATATGCTCATAATTATCCAAATCATATAGTAAAACAACAGTATTTGCCTGATAGATTAATAGGCAAAAGGTATTATATACCACAAAACAATAAGAATGAAACGGTATTAAAGGAAATAAATGACAAAATTAAAAGGATTATTGATTAATAATCCTTTTATGATTTTAAAATAAATAATTCTAATCCAAGAACATTATCTATATTACCACTCTTAATTCCATAATCTAGATCTGCTAGTTCTAAAAGATAATGCAACAGTATTTTAGGATTATATTTATAACCAGATACTATAGCTAAATGAACAGGGTATTTTTTTACATCCAATATACTAGCTATATCATCCTCACTATATCCTTTAGATGTAAGAATAGATGCCTGATACATTAGTCTTATTTTAGATGCCAGTAGAGCAATTATTTTAATTGGCTCTTCATTATATTTCAATAACTCTTTATATGTTTTAATAGATTCAGTTTTATTCTTGTTAATAATATTTTCAATAAACTTAAATATATCTATTTCAATATATTCACAAGTTAAATCTTCTATATCACTTCTTAAAATTTCTTTATTATCTATTTTATATAATTTTAATTTTTCAATTTCTTGATACAAAATACTAATATTCTTACCTACTTTTTTAATTAATAATTCAATACAATTATTATCTATTTTATATCCTGCAAAAAAATTTCTAACTATACCATTTAAATTATTTGTTTTATTAAATTCCTTTATTACACCTTTAGTTTTAATCACCTTTACAATTTTTTTTACGTTATCTATCTTTTCTAGTCTATCGACAAAAATAATTGTAACATCCCTATTAAAATTATTTAAGTAATCTTCTAATAAATCTATGTCATCTGCTTTTTTATTAGTTCGTGAAAATACATATGAATTATCTACTATTATTAATTTCTTATCTCCAAATAATGAAATTGTATTAGCATCTTCTATTATATCTTTAATAGAACATTCTTCTAAATCATATCTAGATATAAATAAATCATCAAAATCACTTTTTATTTTATTAATCTCTAAATTAATTAAAAAATCTTCAATTCCATATAATAGATAATTCATAACTCACCTACTTCATTTCTTCTAATTTGACTGATACCAATTTAGAAACACCTGATTCTTGCATTGTGATTCCATATAAAGTATCAGTATATTCCATTGTTTTCTTTTTATGTGTTATTACAATAAATTGAGTTTTTTTCTTTAAAGAAGTAATATATTCACCAAAAGCATCTACATTAACTTCATCTAAAGCAGCTTCAACTTCATCTAGAATACAAAATGGTACTTCCCTAGACTTCAATATAGCAAATAGCAATGAAATAGCAGTAAAAGTCTTTTCACCACCACTAAGTAAAGAAATACTTTTTAATGCCTTTCCTGGAGGACATGCATTTATTTCTATACCAGTTTCTAACACATTAGATGGGTCAGTAAGAATTAATTCAGCATGCCCACCTTTAAATAATTCTTTAAAAGTAATAGAAAAATTCTCTTGTATAACTTTAAATGTTTTCATAAACTCATTTTTCATTACTTCATCCATTTCATTTATAATTTCAAGTAAGGTGTTTTCAGCACTCGATAAATCTTCTTGTTGATGAATTAAAAACTCATATCTTTTTGATACTTTCTCATATTCCTCAGGAGCTAAAGTATTAATTGGACCTAATTCTTTAATCTTGCGTTTTAAAGCATTAACCTTACTACGTGCATTTGCCTCATCAATGTCTAACTTATACAAAGATGCAGCCTTTTCATAAGTAATAGAATATGTTTCATTTAAATAATTTAATAAATTATCTAATTTAACGTCTGCTCTATTAACATCTATTTCTAAACTCTTTAATTCATTAATTAATTCATTATATAAAGTATTATCCTTTTTTACTTTATATTCATTAGCTTCAAGTTCGTCAGTTACTATTAACTTTTGATTATTAAGCTTTTCTATATCTTTAAGTACTTTCTCTTTATTATTCAAAGCATCATAATATTCATTAATAACAGATTCCTCTTCTATATCAATAGTTTTATTTAAAGTATTCTTAGTGCTACTTATATTAAAAGTTATTTGCTCGTATGCTTTTTCTAATTCGTTTAAAACACTATTTTTTTGATTAATTATTTCTATTACCTCAATTTTTTTCTTATTTTCTAAATACATTTTATCTTCTATAGATTTTAAATTATAATCAATACTATTAATATTCTCTTCAATAATCTTAATTTTATTGATTAACTCTGTTTTTAATTTGATGTTTTTATCTAAATCATATTTATCGGTAATAATATTTCTAGTTTTAGCATTACCGCCAGTAAGCGCACCACCTACATGTAATACTTCTCCATCTTGAGTTACAACTCTATATCGGTAATTAATTAATTTTGAAAGTAAATTAGCTTCATCAATATTTCGGCATACAATAACATTACCTAATTGATTTTCAACTATATTTTTATATTTAATATCATACTTAACTAAATTAGAAGCATTATTTATAAAACATTTATTTTTCTTTAATATAGATAAAGTTTCACTATCTATGTATTTAGGTTTAATAATGTTAAGTGGAAAAAATGTAGCTCGTCCTAAGTTATTATTCTTTAAATAATTGATTGCTTCTTTAGCACATATTTCATTGTCAACAATAATATTATTAGCACTAGCCCCTAATATAGTTGCAATAGCTTTAGAATACTCCTCTTCCGTTTCAATGATTGAACCTATTGTATTATGAATACCCCTTAATTTTGGATTATCAATAATATTTTTAACAGAAAAAGGAAGTGTTGAATTATTATCTATAGATTCACGTAAAGAATCAATTTTAATAGAAATAGTATTTAAACTCCTATTAAAATTTGATAAATTATCATTGATATTATTTTTTTCTTGTTTTAATTTATCTATATTTGCAGAATATGAGTTTAATGTTTCATTAATATTTTTTAACTTACTATTTAAATTATCTAACTCTAGTTTTGCTTTTGTAACATCGTTTCTATTTTTTAATTCCGTTTCTTTAAGTTCAACTAGTGATGCATGTAATTTAGAATCATCTACTTCATATTTTTTTCTTTCTAAAATTATCTCTTTTTTTGCGCTTAATTTTTCTACTTTACTTACAAGTTCTAATAATTCATTTTGTTTTGTTCTTATTTGTTCTTCAATATCATTTAGTTTAATTTTAATTTTAGAAGTTTCACTTTCACTTTTAGTATTAGAAGTAGAAATAGAAGTAATTTTATCATTTAATTCATCTATTTTTAATTTGTTATTTTGATACTTGTAATTAATATTAGTAATATCATTAACACATAAAGATATATCTGTTTCTTTAAGTTCATCCGTCAAATTAAAATACTCGTTAGCTTTTATTTTTTGCTGTCTTAATGGTTCAATTTGTCCATCTAATTCATTAATAATATCCTTTATGCGATCCATATTACTATGAGTCTTATCAAGCTTTTTTAGCGCTTCTATTTTTCTTTTCTTATACTTAGAAACACGTGCTGCATCTTCAAATATAATTCTTCTAGATTCTGGTTTGCTTGATAAAATATCATCTATTTTTCCTTGAGAAATAATATTAAAAGATTCTTTACCAATTCCACTGTCTGATAACAAATCCGTAATATCTTTCAATCTACATTTTTCGCCATTAAGATAAAACTCATTAGTTCCATCAATGTACAGTCTTCTTTTTATAGATACTTCATCAAAGCTTATAGGAAGATAATTATCACTATTATCAAATATTAAACTAACACTTGCATTATTCATAGGCTTACGACTTTTACTTCCAGCAAAAATTACATCAGTCATTGTTCCCTCGCCACGTAATGATTTTACTGATTGCTCTCCAAGTACCCAGCGAACTGCATCTACTACATTACTTTTACCAGACCCGTTTGGTCCAACTATGCCAGTTATATTGTCATCTAGATCTATTATTATATTATCAGCAAACGATTTAAAACCCTGACATACTATTTTCTTTAAATACATACTATCACCTTAACATATATTATTATATCAAAACAAAAGAAAAAAGACAATTAAATAGTCTTTTTATTTCTCCTTTTTTTCTCTGTATCATTATAAATAATAAATTTATCTAAATCCATACTTATATTATCAGTAATATTAAATAAGTCAATTGCCTCTTTAGCTTTCATTACTATCGGCAAATAATCCTCTAAATCATAAACAACATCAATTTTATTAATTACACCATTTTTTGTTTCATAAATAATAATCTTTTTATCTTTATATTTAAAGTTTATTTGATTTCCATTATCAATAAATCTACCTAGAAAAAATATATTATTTTTATTTTTATAAGTTATTTCACAACAATTATCCTCTCTATTTTCATATCCAATAAAACTCATATGTTGAATATATAAAATTTCATCTTCTTTTGAATAATTGTTATTCCTTAAATCTTCATTCGTAAGATACTTACTTTTGGTAATATCGTATATAGTAGGATCATAAATTTTTTCAGTTATGTTCATGTACAATCTCCTTATCTAACTTTTTATATACACTTATTAATTGTTTACCAACGGCCTTAATATCTCTTTTTAAAGCCACTTTATATGCTTCATCAGTTAAATTAGGCAACTCTCCTTCTAATATTCCTATTATTTTATTTTTAAATTCTTCTATATTTTTAGCCTTATATACATTCACACCGTCTTCAAGCCAACCTTCAAATACAGGTATATCACGTATGAGTGCTGGAATACGTGCTGCACAAGCTTCAATGATTGGAATACCTTCTGTTTCTTCTAATGTAGGAAATAAATATAAATCACATCCACTATAAGCTTTTTTTAATACCTCCGGTTCAACATACCCTGCAAATAGTAAATTATCAAGTTTAGTTAAAACAGCATCCCTTATCTTTTTTGGTGATGCAGCAAGTGGCGAATATCCAAACCAAATAAACTTATATTGTGGCAACATTTTAGCAAGTTCAACAAAATCTAAAATACCTTTTCTTTCAATATATAATCCTACACCCATAACTATTTTATCCGTATTACTATATCCATATATCTCTCTAAATTCTTTACCTAATGCATCATCGTGTTTAAAAAATTTAACATCTATCCCATTACTTATAGCTTCTATTGGCTTATCAATACCATATCCTTCTAATAAACGCTTAGAATATGGTGTAGGTGTTAAAATATAATCGCCTAATGAATAACATTTAATTATCCATTTTTTGAAGGCGGGCGCAATTGCATTAGAAAGAATAAAAGAATTTCTAAAATCTTCCTCCGTAGAGTGAGCATGATATACAATCTTCTTACCCATTTTTTTTGCTTTTTTAGCCAACATATAAGATGCAGGTCCATAATAATTAATATGAAGTATATCATATTCATCATTTGGATTAGTAGTATATTCTATGTTGTTCTCCTCCAAAGCTTGCATTTGATGTTTTATAGCCTTACCTAGACCTGATTTTGAAATAGCTTTCTCCAACTCAGTATATAAAAGAATTTTCATAAAATCACCAACATTATTGTAGCACATTTTTACCTAATAAACAATATTAACAAGTATAACATCTTCACCTATTTTTTCTATTTGTTTCCAAGTGATAGTAATTTCCTTGTTATTAAAATATGATAATATAAATTTATACTTTTCTATTACTAAACTGTTTATAGTACCATCTAAATTAACATTAATATCAATAATCGAACCAATTTCTTTTCCATCTTTTATATTAATTATTTTTTTACTTTGTAAATCAGACAATCTCATATTAAATTATATGTTTATGTAATATTTTTTTTAATATTTTCTAATCCAGACTTTTCCAATCTAGATATTTGCGCTTGAGAAATACCAATTTCACTTGCTAATTCCATTTGAGTTTTTCCTGTTAAGTATCTTTCTTTTATTATATATTTTTCCTTATCTTTTAATTTATTAATTGCCGATTTAATAGCTAACCATTCATCTATATTCTTCATATTACTAGTCTTATCCTCCAACTGATCAGATAAATATATAGTATTTCCATCATCACTATAGATTGGTTCTGATATACTTATAGCCTCTTTAGTAGAATCTATGGCATTTGATACTTCATAAACTGATAAACCGAGTTTATTAGCTATCTCATCAATTGTAGGTTCACGATTTAATTCTCCTAAAAGTTCTTCTTTAGCTAAAGATGCATGATAAGCAATATCTTTTATACTGCGTGCCACCCTTAAAGAAGATGTGTTATCTCTTAAATAACGTTTTACTTCTCCTATTATCATTGGAACAGCATACGTAGAAAATCTTACATTAAATGATAAATCAAAGTTCTCAATAGCCTTTATGAGTCCTACACATCCAACTTGAAATAAATCATCCATATTGTCAACATAATTATTATACTTTCTAAGTATACTTAATACTAACTTTAAATTACCATTTACAAGTTCTTGTTTAGCTAAAATATCACCATTAAAATATTTATTAAACAAATCAATCATTTCCTCATTACTTAAAACCTTAATATTCGCAGTATCCACGCCACAAATTTCAACTTTATGACGTGCCATAAAAAATCTCCTTTCAGTTTATTAAGAACTAAAAAGAGATTCTTTATACATTTTTTAAAATAGACCACTAATTTTATAATTAGAATCAATATCGATATATTTATACGCACTATCTTTTCCAAGACCTGGCATAGTCATAATATTACCCAATAAAACTACTATAAAACCAGCTCCACTTGATAATTTAATATCTTTAATTGTTACATTAAAATCACTTGGAGCACCCAATAACTCCTTGTTATCACTAAAAGAATACTGAGTTTTAGCTATACATATTGGTAAATCATTAAAATTATTATCTTTTAACATCTTTATTTTATCACTTATTTCATCACTTATAATTACATTTTTTGCGCCATATATTTCTTTGGCTATTTTATCAATTTTAACTTCAATATCTTCTTCTAAATTATATAAAGGTTTAAAAGATACTTCTCTATTACATATTTCTACTACTTTATTGGCAAGCATTGTACCACCAATAGAACCCATTTTATATGTTTCAATTGTAGTACATGAAATACCCATACCCTCTACAAAATTATGTACAAATTCAATATCACATTCTTTATCAGTATCAAATTTATTTATACATACAACAATGTTTTTAGTATATTTTAATAAATTATTAATGTGTCTTTCTAAATTTGAAATACCTTTTTCAAGATTATCATATCCATTATACTTTAATGATCTTATAGTAGTATTTAAAACAACACAATTAGGTTTTAAATTACCTATTTGACATTTTATATCAAAAAATTTTTCAGCACCTAAATCAGCTCCAAAACCTGCTTCAGTAACTACATAATCACAAAGCCCTAGTCCTAATTTAGTAGCTATTAAACTATTGCATCCATGAGCTATATTAGCAAAAGGACCACCATGTATAATAGCAGGATTTCCTTCTAAAGTCTGTACTAAATTAGGCTTAATTGCATCTTTCAGTATAGTAGCAATACTACCAACGCAGTCTAAATCACGAGCAAATACCATTTCATTATCCTCATTATAACCAATCAAAATATTTCCAATACGTTTTTTTAAATCATTCATATCACTAGATAAACATAAAAGTGCCATAATTTCACTTGCAACTGTTATATTAAAGTGATCTTCTCTTTTATAACCATTTTCATAATTAATAGTTATATTTCTAAGAGCTCTATCATTTAGATCAATACATCTATTAAATACAACTTGCTTTATTCTTAATTTATTTCCTTGATATATGTGATTATCTATAATAGCGCATAATAAGTTATTGGCAAGTTCAATTGCGTGAATATCGCCTGTAAAATGTAAATTAATATCCTCCATAGGTACTACTTGAGAATATCCACCTCCAGCAGCCCCACCTTTAATACCAAATACAGGCCCCATAGAAGGTTCTCTTAATACAACAACACTAGATTTACCAATACGTCTTAATGCATCATTTAAGCCAATACTAACAGTTGTTTTTCCTTCACCATAAGGTGTAGGAGAAGTAGAAGTAACTAAAATAAGTTTAGAATCATGTTTATTTGCAATTTTAGTGTCTATTTTAGCCTTATAATCACCATAAGTGATCAATTTATCGGAAATGCCTAAAACGCGTCCTATTTCCTTAATATTCTTTAATTTAACACTATTAGCTATTTCAATATCAGTCATAATAATCTCCTTTCAAAATAAAAAAGCAAAAAATAGTATTTGCTTTTAGAACGTTCCCCTTTTCTTCAAGAAAGAAGGAATAAAGTCATCATCAGCTTCGTCATCAACACTTGGTGTTGGAGGAACTGGTTCAGTATATTCTCTTTTATCAGTTCTAGAATAAACATGATCTAAGATATCAGTTTTTTCTTCCTCATCTTCAAATCCAGTAGCAATTACTGTAACAATAATTTCATCATTTAAATTTTCATTAATAACTGCTCCAAAAATAGTATTCATATCTGTATTAGCACTATTACGTATTACATCTGCTGCCTCTTCTACTTCAAATAATGTTAAATTATTACCACCTGTAACATTTATAATAGCATCAGTAGCACCATCAATACTAGTTTCAAGTAATGGGCTAGAAATAGCTTGCTTAGCAGCTTCAGTAGCCCTATTCTCTCCTACTCCTATACCGATACCAATAAGTGCCTTACCACGTTTTTCCATTACAGTCTTAACATCAGCAAAGTCTAAGTTAATTAAACCTGCTACAGCTATTAAGTCCGAAATAGATTGAACACCACGTCTTAATACATTGTCAACTTCTTTAAATGATTCAAGTAATGGAGTACTTTTATCAATAATTTCCCTTAATTTGTCATTTGGAATAACAATTAAAGTATCAACATTCTTCTTTAATTCTTCAAGTCCAGCCTCAGCCTGTACCATACGCTTTTTACCTTCAAATGAAAATGGTTTAGTAACAATACCAACTGTTAAAGCTCCTTGCTCTTGGGCAATTTGTGCGATAATAGGAGCAGCACCTGTACCGGTTCCTCCACCCATACCACATGTAACAAATACCATATCAGCACCTTTTAATGCTTCCTCTATTTCCTTTTTAGACTCTAAAGCTGCTTCCTTTCCTATTTCAGGTTTAGCTCCAGCTCCACGTCCTCCAGTTAAATTTTCTCCAATTTGAATCTTTGTAGAAGCCTTAGAACAATTTAAAACTTGCAAATCAGTATTAGCAACAATAAATTCTACCCCTTTAACTCCTGATTCAATCATTCTGTTAACGGCGTTATTTCCTCCGCCACCAACACCTATTACTTTAATTTTAGCAATCTGGTCCATTTCTAATCCAAACATAATTTCCTCCTCTATTCGCTAAAAAAATATGAAAATATTCTTCCTAGCATTGAATCTGATGTACTTAATTTTTTTGCGGTAACAGAAGTCATGTCATAAACTTCATCATCGCTTATCATAGTATAATTTAAATTTTTTAATTTTAACTTGCTCAAAAAATAAACAATATTTCCAACACAAGATGAATACTTATTATTTCTTATTCCTAACACTTTAATATTGCCAATATTAGCAATATCACCAAATATATCTTTTAACGTATATTCGATATCAGGCATATTACTAGTACCACCTGTTATTATAATATAATCTATTTTACGACTTGTCAATAGATTTAACTCTTTTTTTGCCTCATTTAAGATTTCTTCTAATCTAGATGATACGATTTCTGAAACTTCAAACTGATTAACCTTCAGATTATCAGTTTCAGTATTCTTTATTTCTACAAAATCATTTACATTTGCATTTCTAGTATTAGCAAGAGCAAATTTCATCTTTAAATTTATCGCAGTTGGAATATCAGTTTTATAAATATAAGCAATATCGTGCTCTATATTTTTTCCGCCCATATTTATAATGCTATCCTTAATAAGAATGCCTTTGTTATATAAAGAAACAGTTGTTGTATCATATCCAATGTTGATAATAGCACCTAACATTCCTTTAAATTTATTAGAATTAAATGAATAAATATCTCCAATAGTATTTAAAGATATATCAACTACCTCTATTCCTAACGATTCTAATAAAGTTATAACTGAATATACATTTTTTTTAGGAACAGTTACCAAAATAGATCTTGCCTCCAAAGTACTACCAACTTTACCAACAGGATCAGTTAAATAAGCCTTATCATCAATTATATAATCAACAGGTAAAACTGTTACCATTTGTCTAGTAGTATCCATATTATTATTAATACTAACTTGTAAAGCCTTAACTACATCTTTATGAGTAATTGCAGCATCATCTAATTTAATAGATCCTTTTATTACTCTATAACCTGCATTGTACCCTGGAACCGAAGTAATAACTTTTTTTATTTTGATTCCAAGCATATTTTCAACTTCATCTATAGCACCTTTTATTGCTTCTTTAGCTAAAGAAGCATCAGTAATTAACCCTTTTTTTATTCCTCTAGATTTATGATTAGTAGCAGCCAATAAATTCAATTTATTTTGATATAACTCACATACAACTATTTTAATAGTATCTGTACCAATATCGAGACTAGTATAAATGTGCTTCATATTCTCCCTACTTTCTACAATCTATATACTATTATACAATAAAACAAGAAAAAAGTAAAAACTTTTTTCTAAATTTCTTGAATAATTACAAGTATCATAGGTTTTGAACCTGTTTCTTTATAAAAATACTTTCCTAATTTTTCTCTTATACCATTTTTTACTTTATTAAAATCAATATAATTAGATTCATATAAAACATCATTTATAACAGTGGTTGCTAAAGCCTCTGCTTCTTTAATCATATCAATATTATCTTTTACGTAAACAAAACCTTTTGTAGTTATATTTGTTTTATTTATGATTGTTTTAGTAGATCTATCAATATTTGCATTAACTATAACAACACCACTTTCAGATAATATTTCTCTGTCTTTTAAAACTAAATCAGCAACATCATTTGATGTATTTCCATCTATTAATATATCATCAACTTTAATAGTTTCACCATTATCTATACGTTTACCATTTTCTAAAGTTAATACTTCACCATTTAAAGATAAAATAATGTTTTCTTCAGGAATATTTAAGTTTTTAGCTAATTTTGCATTTTCTACTTGATGTCTATATTCTCCCATTACAGGAAAATAGTATTTAGGATTCATAAGTTTAATCATCATCATAATATCTTCACTAGAAGCATAAAGAGAAGTTAATTTCTTTGATAGAATAATTAAATTAGCTCCCGCTTTTGCGATAGAATCAAATACATGAGTAGCTGCTACTTCAGAGGAATCTACGATTGGGGATGCAATTACTACAGTATCTTCTTTTGTCAAAGTAACAAATTTATCAGCGCCCCTTAAAACTCTTTTCAATGTAGAATAAGGTCTTTGCCTATCATTAGAAATAATAACTATTATATTAGGATCACTAACATGTGAAATAGTTTTTATTCTTTCTACGTCAAAAGAAATATAACCAAGCTCAATACCTTTTTTAACAATACTTTCTAATGTTTTACCCATTATAACAACATTTCGACTAGTCTTAGAAACTTCATTAAATAACTCTTGAATCTTAAACAATTGATTGTCAAATAAATTAATTAATATTCTACCATCATTATCATCTAATATATTTGAAAAATAATCACTAGCTCTATGTTTAGGAGATGTAAATCCTATTTTTTCAGCATAAACGCTTTCATTCATTAAACATAAAACACCTTGTTTTCCAACATAAGCTAATTTACCAATATCAGTAGTATAATGATTTAACATTGTAGGATCAAAAATATAATTACCTGTGAACACTATAGCTCCGTCTTTAGTATTTAATACATATAATAAAGAATCCGGTAAAGAATACGAAACTTGAATTGCAAACACAGATTCATTTTCAAAATTTATTTTTTTATGGGGATGAACCTCGATTAAATTATATTTTTTAATACCACTCTCTTCTAATTCTTGTTTTATAATTTCTAATGTAAATTTACCTGCGTATATTTTGATATCAGGAATTTCAGTTATAATATCAGCAAGAGAGCCTATCTGTTCATCTGATCCATGTGTAATAAAAATACCAACTATTTTAGACTTGTTTTCTATTAAATAATCAAAATTAGGAATAATATAGTCAACACCAAATAATTTATCGTCGGCATACTTACTTCCGGCATCAAATATATAAATTTTATCATCGACATCAACAATATACATGTTTTTGCCTATTTCATTTAAGCCACCTAAAGCGGCAATTTTAATCTTTGACATAATTTCTCCTTTCTATAACGAATTTACGCTATATAATTATAGCATTTAATAAAAAAAAAAGCAATTTGCTTTTTAATTGTTTATATGTTCATCTATCATAACGGCACTACTAATATCTCCAACTACATTAAGAGCAGTAGCCGGTGGATCTACTATCCAACCAATTGTAGCTATAATTGGAAAAGCAGAAGGTGGAAAACCATATAAAGATACAATAAGCATCTCTCCAATTAATCCTCCACCTGGAATTCCTGACATAACAACGCCAGACAGTACAGCTATTAAAACTGCCAACAACACCGTATCTATACCAGTAAAACTTTTTCCAAATACAGCAAATAAGAAAGCAATCTTCAAAACTGCAGCCATAGCCGATCCTTCCATATGCATAGTAGCACCTATTGGAAGAGTTGTTTTAGCTACATCATCATCAATATCTAACTCTTTAGCGCATTCTAGATTTGTAGGAAGACTAGCTAAAGATGAACATGTTCCTAATGAAGTAATTAATGGTGTAAAAATACTTTTAAAATAACTTTTTAAGCTCTTCTTACCACGTGATATATAAATATATAAAGTATCAAACGCCAAGAAATATACAACAGCTATAGCATAATAAAAGACCATACTTTTAGCATACTCACCAATTATTTGACCACCATACTCTCCTACTAATGATGCAAAATAAGCACATAAACCAATTGGTGCATAATACATTACAATATGAATTAATTTCATACAAACATTTGACATTGATGTTAAAAAATCTTTTATTTTTTCCTCTTTTGATAAATTTGTACTTAAACCAAACAGTATAGAAAATATTATAAGTGGTAACATACTATTTTTTGACAATAATAAATTAAAATCACTAACAGTAAGCATATCTACTATTTTAGTTCCAAGATCAATACTCTCCTTTTTACCAGCAGTAAGAGAAATACTAATATTTTTGATAGGATCAAATATTTCTATACCTAAAAGCATAAATAAACTTGCTATCGTACTAGTAAATATAAAAACAATAAACATTGTCCCAAGTATTTTACCTAACTTCTTATAACTACTTATTTTAGAAATACTACTACTAATAGTAAAAAACACAAGTGGTATTACTATTGTATAAAGTAAATTTAAAAATATATTTCCTAAAGGCTTTAACTTCATTGCATTTTCACCAAACACAATACCAATTATGGACCCTATAAGTATAGATAGAAGTAGTATAAATGGGAACTTATAACTTTTCCATATTCTTTTTAACATATATAACCTCCTATTTAATGATATGTCATATAGTTAAAATAAGACTAACAAAAAAAGAGAAATAATTCTCTTTACATAGTTTTTTCGCCTACTGATTCCTCAACAGTTTTATACTTGTTAAATGATAATTCCACTTCGTTTAAAGTTTCCATTAAACGTTTAGCACGTCCACTTTCATATGCTGCATTATTAAGTGCCTTGTTAAAATCACCTGAGTAGTCTATACCAGCTAGATTCTTTTTATTCAGATTCATTATACTATCTTGAGTCGCTTTCCAC
Organism: uncultured Bacilli bacterium; assembly: GCA_934130235.1. Classification (GTDB taxonomy): domain Bacteria; phylum Bacillota_I; class Bacilli_A; order RF39; family UBA660; genus UMGS1613. The sequence continues at coordinate 287 of CAKOXU010000005.1, read as the reverse complement.
TCATTAGCGCTCTCAGTAGCTTTTGCTATTTCAGATTTTAAATACTCTTTAAGTGCAATATTAGTCCTTATTTCTTGAATTTCAGTTTGAGATAAATCTTCAAATCCAGTTCCCAATGTATTTAAAAATTCAATAGTTTTTTTATCAATAGCTTTACTATTACTACTCATATAATCATTAAGCATACTACTGTTATATGAATTTTCTAAAAATTCTTTCAACATATTACCCTCCTATTTATATGCTAATTATAACACATATTAGTTGTGATATGCAACACTAAAAAT
>CAKOXU010000004.1 GCA_934130235.1 uncultured Bacilli bacterium | reverse complement strand
ATTCTTTCAACATATTACCCTCCTATTTATATGCTAATTATAACACATATTAGTTGTGATATGCAACACTAAAAATCACAATTTCCAGGAGTTCTATAATAAGGGATTACATCTCTTATATTTTCAACACCTGTTAAATATATTAATAATCTTTCAAATCCCATTCCAAAGCCTGAATGAACACAGCCACCATATTTTCTTAAATTCATATACCAATCAAGACCATCTTTTTTCATTCCTAATTCATTCATACGATTTAATAACTTATCATAATTCTCTTCTCTTTGAGAACCACCCATAAGTTCTCCAGCAGATGGCACCTCTAAATCAACCGCTGCAACAGTTTTACCATCATCATTTTGCTTCATATAAAATGCTTTTATATCTTTTGGCCAATCTGTTATAAATACTGGGCCATTAAAATATTCAGTAATATATTTTTCGTGTTCTTTTGATATATCTTCACCATATTCAGGATCAAATTCCCATTTAACATCAGCTTTCTTTAAAATTGTAATAACTTCTTCATGAGTAATTCTTTTAAAACTACTATTAATAAGTTTATTTAATTTATCAATTAATCCTACTTCAACATATTTATTAAAGAAATCCATCTCATCTTTACAATTTTCAAGTACATACTTTACAATATACTTTAACATATCTTCCTCAATATCCATAAGACCATTCAAATCACAAAAAGCTATTTCCGGTTCTATCATCCAAAACTCAGATGCGTGAGTCTTAGTATTTGAATTTTCAGCTCTAAAAGTTGGCCCAAAAGTATATACTTTTTTATACGCCATTGCGAATGTTTCAGCCTCTAATTGACCTGTAACAGTAAGACCAACCTTCTTACCAAAAAAATCTTTAGAATAGTCAATTTCACCTTTAATTTTATCAATAGGAAGTGTTGTTAATTGAAACATTTCACCTGCACCTTCACCATCATTTGCTGTAATAAGTGGAGTATTTGTATAAACATAACCTCTTTCTTGAAAATACTTATGAATAGCATACGCAGTTACACTTCTTACTCTAAACACAGCTTGAAACAAATTAGTTCTAGGTCTTAAATACGCTATTTCTCTTAAAAACTCTCTTGTAGGTCTTCCTTTAGCTTGCAATGGATAATCATCATGACATTCTCCTAATAATATAATTTTATTAGCTTTCAATTCGTATTCTTGTCCTGCACCTTCTGATTTAATTAATACTCCGCTAGCTCTAATACTTGAACCAATATGTATTTTTTGTATATCTAAGAACTCTTTAAGTTCATTAGTATAAACAATTTGTAAATGCTTAAAGCAAGTACCATCAGAAAAATCAATAAACCCAAATTCCTTTTGCTTTCTATGATTTCTTACCCATCCTTCTAATGATATATTGGTATCTATATATTTATCAATATCTTTAAATAAATCTTTTAAATCCATATTATCTTTTCTCCATTTCTTCTTTTATAATATCAGCAGTCATACTTGGATTAGCCTTACCTCTTGTTTCCTTCATAACTTGACCAACAAAGAAATCAAATGTATTCTTACCTTTTCTGTGTGCTTCTATCAAGTCTGGATGTAAATCTAAATGTTTAACTACTATACTTCTAATAGTAGTATCATCACTTATTTGTTCCATTCCTAATTCTTTTACAAGCTCTTTAGGACTTTTGCCAGTCTCTAAACTTTTATTGAATATTTCTTTTGATTGCTTAGAAGAAATTTTACCTTCTTCTACTAACTTTAACAACTCTACTAAAAATGTTTCATTAAAACCTATATCAGTAATACGTTTGTTATTTTGATTTAAATATCCTAATATATTTGTAGTAATAAAATTAGAGGCAATTTTTGGATTAATACCCATATTAACAACATTATCAAAATAATCAGAAACATTTTTATCATGCACTAATATAGTTGCATCATATCTTGATAAACCAAGTTCTTTCATATAATTATTTATTCTCTCATATTGTAAAGCAGGTATATCTTCTTTTATTTCAGCAATCCACTTATCATCTATCCTAATTGGTGGTATATTAGGCTCTATATAATACTTATAATCAATAGCATCTGCCTTAGTACGCATTCTGTAAGTTTTATTATCATCTTCACTAAATCTTCTTGTTTCCTGTACCAATTCATCCGCTCTACCATTTTCTAAACAATCAATTTGTCTTTTAACTTCTGATTCAATAGCTAATTTAACATTATTAAAACTATTAATATTTTTCATTTCAACTTTAGGAGTAATATACTCATCAAATTCATTCTTTAAATTAACATTAACATCACATCTCATTTGTCCTTTATCTGTACGTGCCTCAGATACACCAGTATATAAGAAAATACCTTTCAAAGCCTCTAAAAAAGCTAAAGCTTCTTCAACACTATTCATACAAGGTTCAGTAACAGTTTCCAAAAGTGGTACACCGGCTCTATTGTAATCTAATAAAGAAAAAGATGAGAAGTGTTGCATAGAAGCTGTATCTTCTTCTAAATGGATGTCGTGTATATCAATTCTTTTATCTACTCCATTTACATTAATCATAACATATCCATCAACACCAACGGGTTTAGTCATCTGAGTAATTTGATATCCTTTCGGTAAATCTGGATAATAATAGTTTTTACGATCAAACATAACTATATCTGGAGTTTTACAATTAAGCGCTAAAGCCATCAATAAAGATTTTCTAAAAGCTTCTTTATTTAATACAGGCAATATACCAGGTAAACCTATATCAGTTGGTTCAACATTTTCATTTGGAAAATCAGAATATGAATTTTTAGCACTCGAAAAGTTTTTAGAATTTGTTTTTACTTCACAATGCACTTCTAAACCAATAACAACTTTATACATCATATTCCTCCTTTATTAAATCTTTATATCCAAGTTTTTCCTCTATCTTATTTGCTATATTCAAAACCAACGCATCTTTAAATTGAGGACCAGTAATATTTAATCCTATAGGCATATTATTTACAAATCCGCTAGGAATTGTAATTGAAGGAAAACCTCCAAAATTTCCTATAGCCATGTGATTTTCCAAAATTAAATATTTATCACTCAGCCTATCCATATCTGAATCAAAATGTGGTGCGATAGATCCAGAAGCTGGAAGTATCATAGAATCATACTTTTCAAACAATTTATTCATTTCATCAACAATAAGTCTTCTAACTCTCTGTGCATTCTTAAACAACCTTTCTTGATTCTCTTTTTGTAATATATAACTACCTAGTATAAATCTTCTTTTTATTAGTTCAGAGAAACCATTAGTTCTTGCAGACATCATAATGTCATTAATATTATCGCCTTCACCTCTAGGTCCAAAAATAATTCCAGTTAGATTTGAATTATTGCTAGTAGCTTCAGCACAACTAATAGTCATATATGATGGATATATGGCTTTAAGTAATGTATCAGAAATAGAAACTTCTTCCACACTTACTCCTAATTGTTTAATTTTTTCGATATTCTCAGAAAATTTAGTTAAAATTTCCTTTGTCTCAGAATCAATATCTTTATAATATTCTAGTGATGCCACCTCTTTAATATAAAATAGTTTTTTTAAGGAAATATCATCATTAAGAGTATCTACATAATTTACATTTTCATCAGGTAATGAAGTCATATCATTTTTATCGTAGCCTTTTAATACATCTACTACTGTAGCTGCATCTTTTACATTACGTGTAAGTACTCCTACATGATCTAAGCTAGATGCGAAAGCAAATAATCCGTATCTTGATATCCTTCCATATGTAGGCTTAAATCCAACAACCCCGCCAAATGCTGCCGGCTTACGCACAGAATCTCCTGTATCAGATCCTATAGAAAAAGGAACTATTCCTAACGCAACTGAGGCTGCACTTCCTGCTGATGAGCCACCAATCTGTCTTCCACTATCCCAAGGATTTCTTACGATTCCTGTATGTGCAGTAGTACCAGTTCCTCCCATCGCAAGTTCATCTAAAGTTGTTTTCCCGACCAAAACAGCACCTGCATCTTTCAATTTTTTGTAAACAGTTGAATCATATACTGGAACATAATCCTTAAGTATATTAGATGATGAAGTTGTTAAAATACCCTTCGTAGAAAAATTATCCTTAAGAGAATATGGTATTCCATTTAGCAGTGTATTAGATTCACTATAATTCATATCATCAAGTATAGTTACAAAAGAGTTAAACTTATCTTGATATTTATGTGCACGAGCAACTGATTCGTTAAATAAATCTTTTGGTGTTTTAACACCTTTATCAAGTTGATCTCTTAATTCATATATGTTCTCCATTATCCCACCACCTTTGGAACTTTTACTTGATCCGCTTTAACATCTTTACAATTTTTTAATACATCTACTTTATCTAAAGTCTTTATAACCTTATCATCTCTGAAATCAGCATGATAAATAACATATGGGAAAGTCATAGGTTCAACAGATGAAATATTATCAATTTTACCTATTAAGTCCATATGATTTTCAATAACTTCAAACTCCTTCAAAGTTCTATCATAACCTTCATCGTCCATATCAAACATCAATTTTCTTGCATAATCTTTTAAATTATCTTTATTTACCATAAAACCTCCTATATACAAAAAACAAGTCATAAGACTTGTTATTATTCAAAATGGCGCCTCTTGTAGGACTCGAACCTACGACCTAACGGTTAACAGCCGTGCGCTCTACCAACTGAGCTAAAGAGGCATAAAAGATGGCGCTCAATGTAGGACTCGAACCTACGACCTAACGGTTAACAGCCGTGCGCTCTACCAACTGAGCTAATTGAGCATCATTTGAACAATAATTCGCCTTGTTGGGACGAATATATTCCGCGGTGCCACCCAAATTGTCAATCTGACCACTTAATCGATTCAAATAAATCGTGAAAATAATAACGGATTTCAACCCGATTAATCCTACTATAGGTTCAAATTAACAGTTCATGAGTGTTATTCATAATAACCTTATTATTAGTTTACACCAGCCACTAACTCTCTTAAAACAGTGTTTATTATTACTTCTCTCAATCAATACTTTTATCAAAGCTCAATATTAATTATACGTAAAAATTGATTTTTTGTCAATAGTAAAGTATAATGTTTTTGGTGATTTTTATGTATTCTATAAAAAACAATATATCTAATACTATTATAATAAAAAAATCTAAGTTTATAACATATCTTTATAAAGTGAATAATATTGAAGAAATAAACAATATATTAAAAGAAATAAAAACAAAATACAATGACAGTACACATACTTGTTACGCATATATAGTAAATGGACATGAAAAAGTAAGTGATGATGGTGAACCAAGTGGTACCGCAGGAATGCCTATATTAAATGTATTAAAGAAAAATAGTTTAACAAATGTTTTAGCAATTGTAGTTAGATATTTTGGTGGCATAAAACTAGGTGCCGGGGGACTATTAAGAGCATACTCTAATTCTATAACAGATGCATTAAAGCAAACACAAATAATAGAGTTAGAATACGGCTATTTAGTAGAAATAACATTTAAACACGAAAACATTAAATTAATTGATTACATGCTATCAAATAAAAATATAATAAAAAAGTCATATGAAGAAGATATAACATATAAATTTTATTTAAATAAAAATGAGCTCTCATTCGTATCTGAATTAGAAAAATGTTGCTTACATGTATCAATCATTGATAAAACTTTAATAGAAAAATGCAAGGATTAATTTCCTTGCATTTGTTTTGCTACTTCTTCAGCAAAATTTTCTTCTCTTTTTTCCATACCTTCACCAACTTCATAACGAATCATAGCAGTAATTTCTCCACCATTGTTCTTTACATATTGTGCTACAGTTTCTTTATTTTCTGCTTTTATAAATATTTGATTTTCTAAGCATACTTCTTCATAATATTTTTTTACTTTACCAACTAAAATATTCTCAATTTTATCAGCCGGTTTACCTTCATTAATTAATTGTTCCTTCATAATTTCTTTTTCTTTGTCTAAAACATCTGTAGGAACATCACTTGATTTAACATAAAGTGGTCTCATAGCAGCAGCATGCATTGCTACATCTTTTGCAACATCACTAGATGCACCATCAACAACTGCTAATACAGCAATTTTACCACCCATATGAATATAATCACCAAATGATTCAGTATCCTTTTTAGTAATAACTTGCACTCTTCTTAAAGATAACTTTTCCCCAATAGTAGCTGTTTTTGATACTATTAAATCAGAAATAGTTCCTTCACTACATTTTAAATTCAATACATCTTCCAATGTTTCTGCATCACTATTAATAACTGTTTCTAATATTTCATTTACCATATCAGTAAACTTTTCATTTTTAGCAACAAAATCAGTTTCAGAATTTACTTCTATTATAACAGCTTTTTTCTCACGTGTTAAAATAGCAGCAATTCCCTCTGCAGCGATTCTATCAGCTTTTTTTGCAGCCTTAGAAATACCCTTTTCTCTTAACCAATCAATAGATGCATTAATATCTCCATTATTTTCTTCCAAAGCTTTTTTGCAATCTAACATTCCAGCTCCAGTTTTTTCTCTTAATTCCTTTACCATACTTGCAGTAACCATATATAATCCTCCTTTTTATAAATAAAGATGATTAATTAAAATCATCTTATTATTTTATTTTAAAGCTTCTAATAAGTCAGCTTTTTTCATTGTAGAATATCCTTTAATTTCCTTAGCTTTTGCTAATTCACGAAGTTCAGCAACTGTTTTTTTAGTTAAATCTTCTTTAACCTCGGCTTTTTCATTTACAGTTTTTTCTTCTTTTTTAGCAACTTTCTTAGTTTCTTCTACTTTTACTTCTTCTTTTTTAGATGATGATTTTTTCTTATCAAAATTTCTCTTTTTATCAAATGGTTTTCTTTCTTCTTTTCTTTTAACTGTTTCTAATGCTCTTTTCATTATTTCAGAACCATCGTCAGTTTTACCACTAACATAATCAGTAATCTTACCACCATTAGCTTCTAATATAGCATTATTCATAACACCAATTATTAACTTAACAGCACGAATTGCATCATCATTAGCAGGTATAACATAATCAACCATATCAGGATCGCAATTAGTATCAACAATACCAAATACAGGTATATTTAATTTTCTTGCTTCACGAATTGCTATTTCCTCTTTTGATGGATCAACAATAAACATAGCTTGTGGAAGTTTATCCATACCACGTATACCACATAATAATTTATCTAATTTAGCATACTCTTTCTTTAAACCAATAACCTCTTTTTTAGGTAATAAATCAAAAGTACCATCTTGTTCCATTCTTTCAATAGTCTCTAATCTCTTTACCCTATTTCTAATAGTTCTGAAGTTAGTTAATGTTCCACCTAACCATCTTTCAGTTACATAATAAGAATCACTCTTGATAGCTTCTTCTTTAGTAGCCTCAGCAGCTTGTTTTCTTGTTCCAACAAAAATAACTTTACCACCGTTTTTAGCTATTTCATGAAGTGCTGCATAAGCCTCTTCAATCTTTTTAGCTGTTTTTTGTAAATCAATAATATAAATATCATCTCTTGAAGTAAAAATGTACTCCTTCATTTTTGGATTCCATCTTTTAGTCTGATGACCAAAATGAACTCCAGCTTCTAATAAATAGTCCATTGACACAACTGCCATAAAATCATTCCTTTCGTTATTCCTCCATTTACTTCTAAAATATATCACCAATTGGCACTCGATATATAAATTCATAAATGTGTAATTTAAAAAAGCCATATGTATTATAACACATTTTATGTAAATTAGTATACCTTTTTTACAAAAAAAACGACTAAAGTCGTTATTTTATTATTGTAGCGTTTTTTGATAAAAAACAAGTAATACTAAAAACAAGTTTATAATCTCTATGCAAGAGATCTTTTTAAAACTTTTACAAATTTTTGTTCTAATAATGGTTTGGCAAATTGTTCTTCCAATGTTAAAACACTATTTTTATATCTACTATATGCTTTATCATAGTTTCCTTGTTCAATTTATTCAACACAATAATCTACTATATTATCATAAATAATATCGGACTTCTCCTCATTATTAATACTTTCAACAATCTATATAAATCTAACAGAGTTGACGATGTAACATAAAAATTCAAATTTTTAAAAGCACAATCTATATTTTCTTTGGTTGGATTTCCTACATTAAAAGTTTCTTCCATTCGTAAGACTCCCCTCTTTAACAATATTATATAATAATAATAATTACTAAATTACAATCAAAAAGTAACACAGTACCTATAAGGCTTTATTGATTACTCAATCATAAAATCACTAAAAATAATCTAAACTAAGTTAAAGTATCAACAATATTAGTTAACATTTTTATCAAATGATTTTGTGCAACAAAAAACTAACTATTTCTAGTTAGTATTTATTACTCTCGAAAGTTATTTTCCGAGTTTATTATCAATCTGGTGACCCGTATGAGATTCGAACTCATGAATGTAGCCTTGAGAGGGCTATGTGTTAAGCCACTTCACCAACGGGCCACACAAGGATTATATCACACTTTCTTTGTAATTTCAATATCACTTGATTGACTTTTGTAAATATTATTAATATAATATTTTTGGAAGTGATTTTATGAAAAGAGTTTTAATAGGTATGAGTGGCGGTGTTGACTCATCTGCATGCGCTATCATACTTAAAAATAAAGGTTATGATGTAATTGGTGCAACTATGCAATTATGGGATAACACCGATGTAAATAGCAACGATGCTAAAAGCATATGCGATAAATTAAATGTAAAACACTACACTATTGATTTTAAAGAGCAATTTAAAAATTGTGTAATTAGAAATTTTATTGAACAATATATGAGTTGTAAAACGCCAAATCCTTGTGTTCAGTGTAATAAATATTTAAAATTTAATGCAATGTATAATAAAGCCAAAGAATTAGGTTGTGATTATTTAGCAACTGGACATTATGCTAAAATCGAGTATTCTAACAAATATAAAAGATATGTATTAAAAAAAGCTACCAACAGAAGCAAGGATCAAAGCTATGTTTTATATAACATACCAACACATTTGCTAGAATATATTATATTTCCTCTTCAAGATATTGAATCTAAAGAAGAAACAAGAAAACTAGTTAAAGAATATAATTTAAACATTGCTACTAAAGCTGATAGTCAAGATATATGTTTTATTCCAGATGGAAATTATAAAAATTTTCTTGAAAATAACAATGTAAAGGCCAATGAAGGTAATATTATTTATCATGATAAAATTATAGGAAAACATACTGGACTTTACAAGTATACAATTGGTCAAAGAAAAGGTTTGGGAATATCAAATGAAACTCCATTATATGTTATAGGATTTAATGATAATAAAAATGAGTTAATTGTTGGAGATGAAAAGGATTTATATGTTAAATCATTTAAAGTAAAAGACTATAATCTACTTTTAATTGATGACATAGAAAAACCAATGAAAGTAAATGTTAAGACTAGATATAAAAGTAAAGAATATGAGGCCATTATAAAAAAAGATAATGATTTAATTGATGTTGAATTTGTTGAACCACAAAAAGGTATAACACCTGGACAATCTGCTGTATTTTACATAGATGACATTGTATTAGGTGGTGGAATTATAATATAAAAAAGATTGAAACTCAATCTTTTTTTAATTAAATAATTCAAAATATTCACCTGCATCTAAATAAAGAATACCTTTTTTATTATCAAATTTTTTTACTATATCTATATATTTATTTATTGTTTCAAATTTATCAATAGTTAAATATACATAGTTTCCATCATTCATAGTTAAGAAGAATCTCTCTTCATCTACATCATTTGGTGAATACTTTATCTCAGATATTCTACTTAATATATCATGATTAACTAATTTCATTTTGTTATAAAAATTATTATAAACAGTGTCTGGAATTTGGTTAACTACTGTTATGTCCGCTTTAATATCTTTTGTTTTTTTACCATTTTTTAAAATAGTATTATCGTCAACTTGATAATAAAATAACGGATAATTTTCCATAACTTTTATATATACACTAAACAGTCCTTTTTTGTGAACTTCTGCTTTTTCTATCAATATATTATTCTCTAGTCTCTTTTTTATGGAATACGATAAATTAGTAAATGTATTCGGATAATCGCTTATTTTAGCTATGTCAATTATTTCTTGATCAGAATATATTTCATTACCACTAACATATATGTTTTTTATATTTGTTCCAGCAATCTTAAATATTAAAATCAATAAAACAAAGAAAATTATAATTAAAAGTGGTAGAGCTTTCTTTTTTAATTTTCTTTTTTTCTTGGTCATATTATCACCTATTCTACAAATTCTTGTTCTACCTTTAAAGTAATATTGTACTTTTCTTTCACTTTATCTCTTATTTCAGCGATTAATTTTTTTATATCTTCTCCACGAGCATTACCTTTGTTTATAATAAAATTAGCATGCTTTTCACTTACTTGTGCATCTCCTATAGATTTTCCCTTATAACCAATCTCTTCTATTAATCTTCCCGCAAAATCTCCCTCTGGATTTCTAAATACCGAACCAGCTGACGGATATTCTAAAGGTTGTGATTCAATTCTTCTAGCCTTACGAGAATTAATTAATTCCATAATTTCATCTGGATCACCTTTAGGTAAATACATAGTCGCCTCTAAACAAATGTATCCAGGATTATGTTGTAAAAATGAATCCCTATAGTGAAACTTTAACTCTTCGTTTGTCATAGTAATAATTTTAAAATCCGGAGTCATCAATTTAACGCTAGTAACAATGTATCCCATATCAGACTTATATGCTCCTGCATTCATGTAAACAGCACCACCTACTGTTCCCGGAATACCAGCCGCAAATTCAAGACCTGCATAACCTAATCTAGATAACCTAAGGGCAAGTTTATTTAACATATATCCAGCACCTACTGTTATTCTATTTCCATCTATGCTTAAATTGTTAAAATTTGATAATTTAATAATAATTCCATCATAAGAATTATTATTAAAAATAACATTAGAACCATTTCCAAGAATTTTATATTTAATATTATTTTCATGTATATATTCTAAAACTTCTTTTAATGAATCAACGTCTTCTGGATATATAATACAAATAGGTTTTCCTCCAACTTTATATGTCGTATAATCTTTTAAAAATACATCATCTTCTATTTTTCCTATATCCATCTTTTTTAAATCCTCTATTATTTTCATACTACATTTTCCCATCTATAAGAGCACGAATATTTTTGTAAATAATTCCTGCAGAGCCTTCAACATTTAACTTGTTAAGACGCGTTTTCATATCATTTAATTTAACTGTATCATTTATAACTGAATCAATAGTATTAATTAGTGTATCACAAGTTAGATTTTTTTCTTCTATCATAAGAGCAGCCTTGTTATTAACTAAATTAAGGGCATTTTTATATTGATGATTATTAGGTACATAAGGACTTGGAATAAGGATTGATGGAACTCTTAGAGCTATAATCTCTGATAAAGTAGAAGCTCCAGCACGCGTAACCATCAAATCAACATTTTTCATTATTCTAGTCATATTTTCGATATAAGGCACTACAACAACATTTTTAGGAAATGACAAATTTTTAATGCTTTCATACCCTGCATTACCAGTTACAAATAATGCATAATAGTTTTTATAGGCTATTAAAGGAAGAGTTTCAACTAAAGTATCATTTACCTTACTAGCGCCTAATGAACCCATTACAAATAAAATAAGTCTTTTATCTTCCGGTATACCAAATTCACTTTTATTTTGCGTTCCAGATACTAAGGCATTCTCACTACATGGATTCCCTGTAAAAACAACCTTACTATGTTTAAAATCATCAATTGTAGACTTAAAAGAAACGCCAATTAAATCTGCATACTTAGATAATTTTAAATTAGAAAGCCCAGCAACACTATTTTGTTCATGTATAAATGTTTTTATTTTAAGTTTTTTAGCCGCTTTAATAACAGGATATGTAATATAACCACCACATCCGATTACTACATCAGGATCAAATTTTTTTATCAATTTTCTACACTTAATATTAGCTTTTATTAAACAAAACAATGTTTTAAAATTGTTTAATATATTTTTTCTATCTAAGCCATACATTTCAATAGGTTCAAAAGGAATACCATATTTAGGAACAATATCTTTTTCCATTCTATTATGTGTTCCAATATATAAAAACTCACTATCTTTTTCGAGCTCTTTAATCTTATTTATAATGGCTAAAGCAGGATAAATATGTCCACCTGTACCACCAGCTGAAATAACTACTCTCATATAATCATCTCCTATACAATTATACCATAATTATATGTTATTTTAAATAGTTTTATATTTATTAATAAATACTTTACAAAAAAAGATATTTAAAATCCTGTCCTTTTAAACATCTTTTCTAAATCATATGTACTATAATATACAAGCGTAGGTCTACCATGTGGGCAATTAAATGGATTATCACATTCACGTAAATCATTAATTAAATTTTCCATTTCCTCCTGTGTAATATTTGTATTAGCCTTAATAGACATTTTACAAGCCATAGTAGCCGCGATTAAATCATTAAATTTATAAGGATCAAAATCATGTTCTCTTTCTATTACAAGTTCTAATACCTTCTTCACAGCATTAGATTCATTCCCCTCAGGTATCCATTTTGGATGTGCTTTTACAATGACACTATTGACACCAAACTCATCTATATCAAAATTAATACTTCTTAAATATTCAAAATTTTCTTTTAATTTAATAAATTCACTAGATGTATATTCTATAGTAAGAGGAACTAACATCATTATTTGCATTTTTTCATTTAAATTTAATAACTTCAATACCTTTTCATAATTTATTCTCTCTTTTGCAGCATGTTGATCTATTAAATACATTCCCAATTCATTTTGGCATACAATATAAGTTCCATGTACCAGCCCAACAGGATAAATTATAGGTAATTTTTCCTTAACATCCTCATGAATTTGTACCTCATTAATATCCCCACTGATATCCTCATTAATAATATACTCTTCTGTATCTTCCATTACAGTATCAAATGAAAGAGTAAATCTTTCTACCTCTTTTTTTGGCTCTTCTTTCTTCACTTCTATATGTGGTATTAAAGTTTTTTTAGATATACTTCCCCTAATAATAGCATGCACAAGAGAGGTTAAACTCTCCATTTTTCCAAATTTAATATCCATCTTAGTAGGATGTATATTTACATCTATCAAAGTAGTATCTACTTCTATATTTAAAACCACTATTGGATAATAATTATCCGGTTTATATGAATGATAAGCATCATTAATAGTTCTATTTAATTCATAATTCTTAACTATTCTACCATTTACAATTGTAACCATATTATTTCTTGTAGAACGATGTATTTCAGGCAAAGATATATATCCATCAATACTATAATCATCATTAGTTCCCTGTACCTGAATCATTTTGCGTGCAGTATTAAGACCATACACATTTTTAATCGCCTTAAGTAAATTATTAGATCCATCGGTTTTAAGTAATTCCTTATTATCATTGTAAACACTAAATCTTATTTCTGGATGTGATAAAGCAATTTTGTTCATATAATCCATAATATTATACAATTCAGCATATAAACTTTTCAAATGTTTTAAGCGTGCTGGAGTATTATAAAACAAATTTTTTACACATATTGTAGTTCCTTTTGCAGAATCACTATTTTTAACATCAAGAACTTTACCACCTTTTATAATTACAGTAGTCCCTACATCTCCTGTTGAAGTTATAAGTTCTACTTCGGATACAGATGCTATAGAAGCTAAAGCCTCCCCTCTGAACCCTAATGTATGTATGTGATACAAATCATCTTCATCAAGTATTTTACTGGTAGCATGTCTATTAAAACACATAATAGCGTCATCATGAACCATACCAGATCCATTATCTGTAACTTTAATTTCTTTTACACCGGATTCCTTAAGTTCTACTCTTATCTCAGTACTTGATGCATCTATACTATTTTCAACTAGTTCTTTAACAACAGATGAACATTTTTCAACAACTTCTCCGGCTGCTATTTTATTAGACAAAATTTCATCCATTAATTTTATTACTGCCATATTATCACCTATTTAATTATAACAAATTTTTAAATAAATTAAAAGAACTCAAATTGAGTTCTTAATCATTTTTAAAGCTTCTATAAATTTATCACATTCAGAATATGTATTATAAAAATAAAGACTAATTCTACATGTATTGTTAATTTTAAAATCTTCTTTCAGTATTTTTGCACAATGAGCTCCACTTCTTATACATATTTTATACTTATTTAAATATTTACTAACATAAGAAGAATCTATGTTTTTTATATTAAAAGTTATAATACCTGATTCACTATTTTCATTATAAATAATAATATCATCTATTTCTTTTAACTTGTTTAATAAATACAATCTTAACTTATTCTCATATTCTTCAATATTTTTCATACCTATTTTATTTAAATAATTAATACTTGCATTAAATCCTATAACATCAGCAATATTTGGTGTACCAGCTTCTAACAAAATTGGATAATCTTTATATATTATGTTTCCAGACAAATCAAAAGCTTCGTTCATACCTCCACCAAGAATTACTGGATTTATTACTAAATTTTTTTGATATATTATACCAAGTCCTGTAGGGCCTAACATTTTATGGGCTGAAAATACTAAAAAATCAGCATCTATATCACTTATATCAATTTTTAAGTGAGGTACTGATTGAGCTCCATCTATTAATACTTCTATACCATTTCTGTGCGCCAAAGAGACAATTTCTTTTATTGGTCTTATATCTCCAACTACATTAGTTATATGCGAAATAGCAATTACCTTTGTCTTATCAGTAATACTTTTTTCTACATTAGATATAATAACTTTGTGTTCTTCATCAAGAGGTATATATTTTACTTTTATTCCTATTTCTTTTGCAAGATTAAACCATGGTAATACCAAAGATGCATGTTCAGAAACAGTTATTAATACTTCATCATCTTTTTTTAATTTATTCTTAAAATAGCCCAAGACTATTTTATTTATAGAATCAGTAGCATTATTAGTAAATGATATTTGACTTTTATCTTTAGCATTTATAAATCTTTTAACACTCTCCCTAGTTTGTTCAAAAGCATTGTCTACCTTATTTGCTAAATCATATACTCCTCTACCCTTATTCGCACTATAATTATTATAATAATCTGAAATAGTTTGACTTAAAATATAAGGTTTCAAAGTAGTAGCTGCATTGTCGAAGTAAATTATATCACTGTTAAGTAATATAAAATCTTCCCTATTCATAATTCACCTCCTATAAATATTCAAATATTTCTTTAGAAGTGATTCCCTCTGCTAAATTAATATCATCCACAAAACTACTAGTAATATTACAAATACTATTATCATTGTCAACATAAAAATTAGGTCTAAATGAGAGTGTTAAAGCATCATTATTTTTAAAATTACTAATAACGTTAGACTTACATTCATGAATACTACTAGGTATAAATACAGATAATTGATGAATATAGCTTCCACAATTTACTATACTCTTTATACTTATATTACTTATAGTATTAGAACAGTCATGAAACATATGACAATCCAATACTTCTTTCTTTATACATTTACTCATACAATTATAATTGATAATAGAGTTTTCTTTATTTAAATGACAAATAAACATCTCTTTTAATGTTTCTATAGTATTATACTTAATTAAATTTAATGTTCCAGATATGTTAAATAAATATTGTATTTTAGCTTTATTACCATGTGATACTATATATAAATCACATTTAGAATTAACTACAATATTAAAATTTATATTAAGTTTAGTTTCTATATTTACATTTATATCAAGTAATAATTTAGAATTATTATTCATGAAAATATCAATTTGATTTATACCAAATATATTTTCTGATTTAAAATATTCTACTTTTATATTGGAGTCTATATTAATATTTTTAAGAGAATCATTTTCTATTTCTATTTTATTCATAAACCTTAAAAACCTCAATTATATAATACCTATTTATGTTCATAATATCACTCCAATACAATAATTATACTAAAAAATATTAAAAAAGTGAATAAACTAAGTAAAATAAACACACAATTATATAGAATATTCGCAGTATTCACGATAAAGAGTTTACCTCTTTTTATTTTTTTGATAAAATAAAGATGGAGATGATTTTATGGATTGTTTATTTTGTAAAATAATTGCAGGAGAAATTCCGTCCTACAAAATATATGAAAATGAATATGTATTAGCCTTTTTAGACATTGATCCCGACTCTGATGGACACACATTAATTATACCAAAAAAACATTTTAACGATATTAAAGATATTGATGAAAAATATTTAAATGAAATATTTAAGGCATCCAAAATAATTATTAAATTATTAGAAGATAAATTAAATTGTAGTGGTATCACCTTATTACAAAATAATGGCGATGTTCAAGAAGTAAAACACTTTCATTTACATGTAAAACCTTATTACAAAAATATAGAAAATATTAAAGTTAGTATTGATAAAGATGTTTTAAAAGACACTAAAGAAATATATGAACTATTATCAAAATAAAAAGAGAAAAAATTCTCTTTTTTATTCTATAACAGCCTTTATACGTCTAACTCCAGCAGAAGAAGCTTCTTCTTTTTTTATTTTAAATTTTCCAATCTCTTTTGTATTTTTAACATGAGGTCCACCGCATAATTCTTTTGATACATTACCAATAGAATAAACCGTAACAATATCAGGATATTTTTCAATAAACATACATTCAGCTCCGCTATTAATAGCGTCATCTTTATTCATTTCCTCACATTTTACATCTAATCCTTCTTCTATCCATTTATTTACAAGTTCTTCAGTTTTTTTCTTTTCTTCGTCTGTTAATTTATGATCACAAGAAAAGTCAAATCTCATTCTCTCACTCGTAATATTTGAACCCTTTTGATGTACATCAGGTCCAACAACTTGTTTTAATGCTGCATTAAGTAAATGCGTTGCAGTGTGGTACTTTGTTTCAATTTCACCGTTTCCTGCAAGTCCACCTTTAAACTTACCAGCAGATGCAGTCCTAGACTTTTCTTGATGCTCCTTAAATTTCAAATTAAATCCTTCAACATCTACACTATAGCCTAATTCATGGGCAAGTTCAACAGTTAATTCAATTGGAAATCCATATGTATCATATAATTTAAATGCAGTCTTAGCATCTATATTATTAATAGCTACTTTATTAAACTCTCTAAGCCCTTTTTCAAGTGTTCTATTAAATTTAATTTTTTCATTTGTAATAATATCTAAAACCTTATCATAATTTTTTTCCAACTCATCATAATACTTTTTATATTTATTCAAAATTAAAGTTGCTATTTGTCTTTCCCAATCAGAATCAATATTAATATTCAACTTTTTTGCATGTCTAATAGACCTTCTTATCAATCTACGTAATATATATCCTTGATCTGTATTAGATGGACTAATTCCAGCGGCTGAAATAAATACGGCAGTTCTTAAATGATCAGCAACTATTCTAACACTATGCTTGTTTTCATCATATGAAACATTTGATATTGAGCAAATAAGATCTATTACAGCCTTCCAAATACTAGACAAATAATTATCATTAACGCCTTCAAGTATAGCAGTAACTCTCTCAACACCCATACCAGTATCAACATTCTTTTTAGGTAATTCACATATACTACCATCTGCATTTTTATTATACTGCATAAATACATTATTCCATATTTCTACCCAACGATTATCCTCTGGATCAAAACGACTAGGTATTTCATCTTCACTTCTAAAATAAAATATCTCTGTATCTGGTCCACAAGGTCCAGTATCTCCTGCTATCCAAAAATTATCGTCCGTAGTTTTAGCAATCCTTTCACTATCTATTCCCAAACTAATCCATTTATTATATGTAAATTCATCAAAACCAATTAAATCATTACCAGCAAAAACAGTTACAGCCAATCTTTCCTTAGGTATTTTTAATACCTTAGTTAAAAACTCAAAACTCCATTCAATAGATTCATTTTTGAAATAATCACCTAATGACCAATTACCTAACATTTCAAAAAAAGTATGATGAGTAGTATCCCCTACTTCATCTAAATCATTAGTTCTAATACATTTTTGGTAATCACACAATCTAGTACCATAAGGATGAGGTTGACCTAATAAATAAGGTATCAACGGTTGCATACCAGCAGTATTAAATAATACAGAAGGATCATTCTCCGGTACTACTGGAGCACTTGGTATTTGTTTATGTCCTTTACTAATAAAAAAATCAATATATAAATCTTTTAAATTCATTCTTTCACTTCCTCAAAAACACTAATATAAGTA
The DNA here is from genome assembly GCA_934130235.1 of uncultured Bacilli bacterium. Taxonomy (GTDB): domain Bacteria; phylum Bacillota_I; class Bacilli_A; order RF39; family UBA660; genus UMGS1613. The sequence continues at coordinate 25,257 of CAKOXU010000004.1, read as the reverse complement.
TAACATATTTTTAATTAAAATTATATAAAAAATATTTAACAAAGTTAAATATTTTTTACTATATCAATTATTTGATTTACAACGTCATCAATTGACATATTTGTTGAGTCAATATATATAGAATCTTTCACTCTGGTAAGAGATCCCACCTCTTTATGCATGTCATTATAGTCTCTCTGACTAATATTATCTAATACTTCCTCATACGTAGTAGAAATTCCTTTTTCAATCATTTCATTATATCTGCGTCGAGCTCTTTCTTCTAAATTAGCATCTAGATAGATTTTAACATTAGCATTTGGAAATACTACTGTAGTAATATCTCTTCCTTCCATAATAATATTAGAATTTTTAGCCATATTTCTTTGCATTTCTACCAGGACTTCTCTTAATTTTACTATACTAGATATAGGAGAAGTAATTTTAGAAACTTCAATAGTTCTAATATTATCTGTAACATCTATATTATTTATAAAAACTTTATTATTTTTAAATTCTATTTTTGAATTCTTAGCTAGATCAACTATTTTTTCTTCATCATCTAAAATATTATTCTTAAGTGCCATATATGCGATAGCTCTATACATAGCACCAGTATCTATATAAACATAATTCAACTTAGTGGCTAATATCTTACTTACAGTTCCCTTACCACTACCAGCAGGTCCATCAATCGCTATTACTTTCATAACATCTCCCTAAAACATCATTAGTATTTTTGATTAACTCTTCGTAATCACCTGTATTATTTATAACATAATCAAAAGCTGCATTATCCAACTCAATTTCCGTTGCATGATTTTTTTCTTCGTTATTTAACTTATTATCAAAATTTAGTCTATTAACTCTTACAGAAATACTATTTGGATACTTATCCTTCAAATCATATAGTTCACTTTTTAATCTAACATCATTTACTACTATAACATCATAAAAATATGAATAGACTTCTATATCCTCTATCATTCTTCTTATAAAAAGTTTATCATCTATATTGTCTCTAATAAGCTCTATTCCAATATTTTGTAATAAAGTACGCGGCTTTGTCTCTTCACTACCATCCCAATTACTAATACCTTTAGCATACTGTTTAACATAATGTCCAAAAGAAAGTGTAATAACGTCTAAATCTGTATAATAATTACTTATTATACGCGCTACTTCATCTTTACCACTTCTCGCCTTACCACTTATTAAGAAAAGCTTAAAATTTCTTTTTTTATACATAAATCACCTACTTAAATAGAACAAATCATATTTTTCATCAAAATAATGATATATAACCTTTAATACACCTATAATTGGAGTTGAAAGCAACATACCTATAATTCCAAAGAAATGGCCAAACACTAATAATCCTATAATAATAGTAATTGGATTTAACTTGGTAGTTTTACTTATAATTAAAGTTTGAAGTAAATTACCTTCAATAAATTGAATAATCGCTATTGCTATTAAAACAGTTATACCAATTGTAGTACTTTGAGAAAGCCCAACTACTACTGCAGGAGCGCCACCTATATATGGCCCTAAATACGGAATAACATTCATAAGTCCGCAGAACAATCCAAAAAGAAGCGGAGCTTTTAAACCAATAATTGCAAAGGCAACACTAGATACAACAAAAACTACAAAAGAATCAATAATAGCGCCATTAACATAGTTTCTTAAAGTTTTATCTATTCTAATATATAATTCTTTAATTCCTCCTCTATGCTTTTTAGGTATTATATCAAGTATAGTATTACCCAAATTATCTGTATTAATTAATAAGAAGAAACCAATAACAAGTCCTAAAACAAAAGTTCCTATATAAGAAGCTACTGATGATAAGAAGTTAATTATAATACTAGGAAGTGAGGTTGAAAGATCCTTAGTAAAATCTGATAATTTATTAGTAAGAGTGTCCTTTACCTCAGCAATATCTATAGCTTCAATATCATTTAATCTATCAAATATACCGTTTAACCAGTTTTGCATACTACTGAATATACTAGGAAGTGAATCCACCAATTCAAGAATTTGATTATATAACATAGGTAATAAAGCACTTAAAAATAATACAATGAGACCTATCAATACAATATATGATAATATAAGTCCTATATTTCTCTTTAATCCCTTTGATTCCAATTTGTTAATTAATGGATTTAATAACCAAGCAATAACTATACCCAGGAACAATGGTATTAATATTTTTAAGATAGTAGTAACAATACCTAGGATATTTAACTCCTTAAATATTTTAAGAACTACAAAAGCACCTACAATTATTAATAGTAAATATATGACCTTAAGTATTTTCTTACTTAATTTAACAACTTCATTTAAATCTTTATTCATATCATCACCATAATAAGTATATCATATTATTTAAAACAAAAAAACACTTTTCGTGTTTTTTTACTTTTACTATAATATATTCTTCTAAAAAAGTTTATTTTATATGCCTATCTAAATTTATGTAATACGTTTTGCTTTATCTCACCATTTTCGATGTTCAAATCAATACTTGCATTTAAATATTCATTATATTTTCTGTTATGGGAAATGCTTATTATAGTGCCTCCATAATCTTCTACAAGTTCATATATTAAATCAAGTGCTTCCTTATCTAAATGATTCGTAACCTCATCCAATATCAATACATTTATTTTGTTCAAAGCCAATTTTACTAAATTTATTCGAGTTCTTTCGCCAGGAGACAAAGAAGAATATAATTTATTTCTATCATTATAATCTATATTAAATTTATTTAACAAAACAAATATTTGTGATTTTTCTATTGTTAATTCGCCATTAGTTATATATTCATATATATTTAAATCATTTTTTTCTTCTAATGTATTTTGCGAAATATAACCTATTCTCGCATCATTTCCTATTTTAACTGAGCCAATCAACGGAGATATTTGTTTTAAAATAGTTTTAATCAGCGTTGTTTTTCCTGTTCCATTTCCTCCGCTTATCATAATTCTTGTTCCAAATGGTATAATTAAATCAATTTGTGGCGTTTTAAAATTATCATACCCGCATACTAAATTTTCCAAAATTATATCTTTATTGCCTTTTGAATTATCAAATTCAAAAAACACTTTTATAGGTTTTTGTTCTTCAAAATCAGGTATTTCTAAGTTTTGTAAAGACTTAGTTAATTTTGAAATGTTTTTCATATTTGTTTTCTCAACCGCATAATTATTGGCTATTTTATCATTATCGGAACAATTTTTCTTACTGTTTCCTTTGCTTGCCCATTCTTTTGCTTTTTGAACTTGCTTTTTTAGTTTAATCTTTTGATCTTGAGCCTTTAAATACTCCTCTTTTTGTTTTTCATATTCTTGCTTTTTACGAATTAAATACTCATTATATGATAAATTATATTCATTTAATTTACCATCTTTTAACTCAAAAATTCTATTAACAATATTATTTAAAAATTCTTCATCATGCGATACTATTATTATTTTTTTATTTATAGATTTCAAATAGTTCTCTAACCATTCGATTGCTTCAATATCAAGATTATTTGTCGGCTCATCTAGTAATAAAATATCTTTGTTTTCTAAAAGTAAAGTAGATAATAAAATTTTAATTTTTTCTCCACCTGACAATAATTTTATTTTACAATTTAAATCTTTTTGAAAATGTAATCCGCCTAAAATATTTTTTAAATTATCATCAAACATATAACCATCAATTGCCAAATATTGATTTAAAATATCACCATACATATCCATATTATTTTCATCTAAATTATTTTCCAGTTCATGTAAAATTTTTTCAAGCTTATCGATTCCTGTTTCTTTTTTTATATAGTCAATTATTGATAAATCATTATACACAAGTGGTATTTCTTGCTTTAAATATCCAACAGATTCGCTATCATAATTGATTGTACCAGAATCTACTTTTAAATCAGCAGATAAAATTCTTAATAACGTTGTTTTCCCTGAGCCATTTAACCCAACCAATCCAACTTTATTTCCATCTGACAATGAAAATGAAATATCATTTATAATATTTTTACCGTTTAATTGTTTTTTTAAATTACTTACTATCATTAATCGAGCACACCTCACATTTCTTTTTTTTACTCCAATTAATTATGTTTATTTCATACGTCAATATATTTAACATTAATGTTTTACCGATTAAATTATTGCTATTAAATTTTAAACAATAATTAATTACTTCATTAGAAACAATGCTTGATATTAAAAGACACAATGGCCCATATGAAGGTACAATTTTAACATTGTTTAGTGGTTTACTTGACGTCTCTTTCTCAATGCATTTTAAGCATGCTGATTGTGACGGAACAACAAACGGTCCTATCATTGCAACATGTTCAGAAAAACCCGAAAAAATTACCGGTTTGTTATGCTTTACGCATAATTTATTTATTATTCTTCTAATAATTCTAGTCGGTTTATCCAATGTACATATTACAAAATCAGCCTTTACTATTTCATCTTCTATATCACGTTCGTTTAATATTTTTCTATTTATTATACGAGTATTCTTGCAATTTATTTTTTTTGCAAGAACACTTGCTTTATCCTTGCCAACATCACAGTTTGAATACGGAAATTGACGAATCAAATTTGTTTCTTCAACACTATCATGATCTACTAAAATAAAATTACTAAAACCAGCCCTTGAAAGGATATAACACACATTTGATCCTATTCCTCCAAGACCTAATATTAAAATGGTTGGTTGCTTTTTTAAATTCCATATTTTTGTTTTTTCACTAACCATAGAAAAAAATAAATTTTGCCTGTTTAAATATCCACTATTAATTACCTTTTCTAACTGTTCATATTCAGTTATAAAATTCTCTTTTATTAAATAATCTAATGACCTATTAATTTCATTTTCAGATAAGTGAAATTTGTTTTTCATTTTATGAATCAATTCATTCCTTTCAATGGGTGTTTCAACCAATCTGAATAATTCTAATAATTCATTTTTTGTGTATTTAAGTTCTTTTGCAGAACCTTTAAAATTTCCCATTCTAATTATTTTTTCGCCAGAATTTTTATAAAAAGGTTTTAAAGAATTTATTATTAACAAAAAATACCTCCTTTAATCTTATAAAAGGCTTATTAATAAGCCTTTTATAAGATATTTCCAGTTTTGGCCAGTATTAACAATTTTGATCAACATGGCACTCAAATTTATTTTCTTCAACTCTACTAATAGTAAAATCCATTATTATCCCTCCCATTCAGCTTGAAAGTAAAACTTACAACTTTTACGAGTAATATATCAAATTTAATATAAATTGTCAAATTTATAAAAATATTCTGTTTATGCTTTTAAAACTTTTCTATTTAAAACAAAAAAACACTTTTCGTGTTTTTTATACAGTCATCAATTCATTTTCTTTTACTTTAAACTTTTCATCTACTATTTTATTATATTTATTTATTAATTCTTGAACATCTTCTTGCCCTTCTTTAATCAAATCTTCACTAATTTCTAATTTTTTAATATTATTATTAGCATCTTGTCTTATATTTCTAAGCGCAATTTTAGCATCTTCCGCATATTCTTTAGCTTGTTTAACATATTCTCTTCTAGTTTCCTCTGTCAAAGCAGGAATATTTAGTATAATACATTCACCATTATTATTTGGTGTAAGTCCTATATTAGCTTCATATATTCCTTTTTCTATAGCTGAAATACTAGATTTATCAAAAGGTTTAATCATCAATTGGCGTGCCTCAGGTATTGAAATAGTAGCAAGTTGTTTTAATGGAGTTTCTGCACCATAATAAGTAACCATAACTCCATCTAAAATAGTAGGATTAGCACGTCCTGCACGTATATTTGTAAATCTTTTCTCTAAATTTGAAATGGCATTCTCCATATCCATTTCTACTTCCATTAAAATATCTTCCATTTATTATTCTCCTTTTATTAACTTTAATACTTCTTCTTTTATATCTTTAATATCAACTAATACGATATCATCAGAATCTCTAAGTTTAAGCTCTACTTTATCTTCAGATAATTTTTTTCCAACTGTTATTCTAATAGGGATTCCTATCAAATCCATATCATTAAATTTAACACCTACTCGTTCATCTCTATCATCAAGTATAGTCTCAATATTCATATCAATTAATTCATCATATAATTTATTAGCAAAATTGATTTGTTCTTCATCTTTAGTTGATACAACAACTATGGACACTTTATAAGGCGCGATTGACATCGGCCAGATAATACCTTTTGAATCATGTGATTGTTCTACTACACCAGCCATAGTCCTAGGAATACCTAAACCATAACACCCCATATAGGGATAATTTAATTTATTATTACTATCTAAATATGATATATTTAAAGCTTCACAATATTTTGTACCTAATTTAAATATATTTCCTACTTCTATTCCTTTTTTGAAGTATAAATGGCCACCGCATTTAGGACAAATATCGCCTTCTACCACTTGCTTTATATCTCCAACCATATCATATTTTATATCATTTAAGTTAACATTTATATAGTGATAATCTTTTTTATTAGCACCACAACAGAAATTTTTCATATGTAATACCTCTTCATCTATTATCACTTTCGCATTTAAATCAACAGGTCCTGTAAATCCCGGAACTGCATTTGAACTAGATATTAAATCATCATCCGCAAAGCTAATTTCGTTAACGTGTAATAATTTACAAACTTTAGTTTCATTTAATTCTCTATCGCCCCTAATAAAAAATACTACTAATTCATTTGAAACATTCATTAGAAGTGCTTTAATTGAATTTTTTTGTGATATTTTTAAAAGATTACATACATCATCTATTGTTTTGCAATTAGGTGTATGAACTATTTCTAACTTTTGTATAACATCCGTTTGATCTTCTATTTTACATTCTGAGACTTCAATGTTAGAAGCATAATCACAACTATCACATAATACTAAAATATCTTCACCTGTATCCGTAATAGCCTGATATTCTTCTGACAAAAATCCACCCATTACACCAGTATCAGCCTTTACTATTTTATAATTTAATCCAATTCTAGAAAAAATATTATTATAAGCATTATACATTTTATTATATGATTCATCTAAACCTTTAAGATCAGTATCGAAACTATAAGCATCTTTCATTATAAATTCTCTAACTCTAATTAAACCTAATCTAGGCCTTACTTCATCTCTATATTTATTACCTATTTGATATAAATTAAATGGCATATCTTTATAACTTCTAATCATTTGACCAGCAGCTATAGCAAATAATTCTTCATGAGTTGGTCCGAGCGCTAAAGGTCTATTATATCTATCATTTAATTTAAACATACTATCGCCAAAATTATTAAGTCTTCCACTTGATTCAAATAAATCTTGAGGAAGCAACTGTGGCATTTTCAACTCTTGTGCACCAGACTTATTCATTTCCTCTCTTACAATATTTTCAATATTTTGTAAAACCTTAAGTCCAAGAGGCATATATGTATAAATACCATTACTTGTCTTTTTTATCATACCAGCTCTAACTAATAAATTGCCACTAACTGATTCTTCATCTTTTACATTTTCTCTTAGAGTGTAAAAAAATGAATTACTAAGTCTCATATTATCAACTCCTTTAACAATTATATCAAATAATTGTTAAAAAAGAAATCTTTTTAACAGATTTCTTACTTAATTCTAGACTTATTCTCCAATACTTGATATAAAAGTTGATTATTACCAAGTCTTGATGAAGAAACAAGTTTTAATTCATCAAGACTAGGTATTTCTACATTTATGTGTTCATAATTGTTTTTAAGTTCCCTTAGAAATAATTGAGCCCTTATAAGTCCAATATCAATACTTTTTGATGTATAAATAATTTTATACATTGTTGATTCTATCAATCTATCCCTTATTTGTAAATTAAATGAATAATTTGAAAACATATTAGTTAAATTAGAATAATCAATATTTTTATTTGATTTAGCTAATAATAAAATTAACTTAAATATATCACAATCATTGCCTAATTCTACTTCAAAGACACTCTTAGGTTCAATAATATGTGTATCTTTTGTTCTAATATAAATAGGCATTTCATTACCATCAAAACTAATAGTCGTAACTGCTACTGTATTAGGTTTAGGTAGTGGAAAACTATTACGTATAATGGTATTAGAACTACAATTAATTCTTCCTTTTAAGAAATAATAGCACTTCTTATCAAAAGATAACATACTTGTTTTAAATAAATTACAATCATCACAAATTGTATATAAATCATCAATACAATTATCATTTAATAAATCATCATTATACTTATTAATATATATATTAGTAAGCTCATCTATAAATTTTTGCATTTCTACTAAATCCAAATAAGGAAAATAATCTTCATCATAATTATCTAAATAACTTGCCAACCAAAACAAAAACTTACTATTTTTCTTTATAATATATTTATCGGAATTCATTATAATCTCCCTCCAAAGTAAAGTATTATAGCACATTTAAACTCTTTGTCAAATTTAAATCATTTATACTCCTTTAAAAAATTATACAAATTTAAAGCTACTTCTTTCGGTAAAATTTCATTAAACTCTTCTATACTTGCTTCCTTCATTTTGTTTATCGTTCTGTATCTTTTAAGCAATTCTTTTTTTCTCTTTGTACCTATACCTTCTACACTATCAAGAACACTCTCTAAGCTACCTTTACTTCTGATTTGCTTATGATAATTAATAGTAAATTCATGAACTTCATCTTGCATTCGTTCAAGTAAATAAAATACATTACTATGTTTATCTATAGGTATTTCACCATTAATTGTTACTAGCGCTGAAGTTGAGTGCTTATTATCTTTTTTAAGTCCAATTACAGGTATATCCATATTTAAGCTATTAAGCACCTCTAAAGCTGCGTGTATCTGACCTATTCCGCCATCCACAATTATTAAATCTGGATACTCTAGCGAATCTTTAAGCACCCTAAAATATCTTCTATAAATTACTTCTCGCATAGAAGAATAATCATCATTTGTGTCAACACTTATTTTAAATTTTCTATAATCATTTTTAGAGGGCTTTCCGGATTTATATACAACCATACCAGACACCGTATATGTTCCAAATAAATGAGCATTATCAAATATTTCAATTCTATCAAGCGAATTAAGATTTAATAATTTTTTTAATTCATCATTAGCACCTATACTCTTTTCTTCATCCCTTTTTATTAATTCAAACTTTTCATTTAATAATATTTTAGCATTCTCACATGCAAAAGTAATTAATTTTTTCTTTTCACCTTTAATAGGTTTTATTACCTTTATACCTAAAAAATCACTAAGTAAATCTTTATCTACTATATCAGGTATAATAATTTCTTTAGGCTTATTGTGTCTAGTATAAAAACGTGCGATAAATCTAGTAAGTTCCTCATCTAATTCATCAACTATATCAAATATTTTAGAATATCTTTCTACAATCTTAGAACCTCTAATAAAAAATACCTGAATAGATAAATATCCTTTATCTAAATAATAACCAAAAATATCTCTATCAACATTATCTTTAAGTTCAACCTCTTGTTTAGTCAATGTAATATTAATATAGTCTAATAAATCTTTATATTCTTTTGCTTTTTCAAAATTAAGTTTATTACTCTCTTTATTCATTAAATCAGTTAATTTTTTTGTTACAATAGAATGATCACCATTTAAAAATTTAATTATCTCATCCCTCATGTTATTAGTAATACTTTCATCTATTTTATATACACAATAACCTAAACACTCACCTATGTGATAATAAAGACAAGGCTTTTTAGGATAAGTATTGCATTTTCTGAGTGGATATATTCTGTTTAATAAATTAACAGTATTTCTAGCTGCAGAAACATTAGGATAAGGGCCATACAAAGTGTGAACCTTTTTTAATCTTTTGGGATTTCTTACTACTTTTAAAGTTGGAACACTACCATTGGTAAGTTCAATATAAGGATAACTCTTATCATCTCTAAGAAGAATATTATACTTAGGGTCATATTTTTTTATTAAGTTAATTTCTAGTATTAAAGATTCTACTTCACTATTGACAACTATATATTCAAAATCAACTATTTCACTCACAAGTTTAGCTGTTTTTCCTGTTTTTTTACCTCTAAAATAAGAATTAACTCTGTTTTTTAAATTCTTAGCTTTACCAACATAAATAATAATACCTTTATTATTTTTCATTAAATAACACCCTGGCTTATTAGGCAACAACAATAATTTATCCCTAAGCATAAATACACCTCCTTATTTATTATATTTTAGTACTTTTACATCTTCAGTTTTATCCTTAACATCTTCTAACATTATTTCAAGGTAATTATTCAGCTTAACTATACTATCTTTTACATTCATTACATCTTCTATAGATGATGTTTTTAATAAGGCATTAACATTACCATTTAAAATACATAAATCACTACTTATATCTTTAATTATTTCATTTCTAACTATGTACTCTTTACACATTTTTATCCCACTATTCTTAATATTAACATCTTTAATATTACTTAAAGCTTTTAAATATTTTATATTATTATCATCTAAATTGATACTTTTAGACGCATCTACATCAAATAATAAAGGATTTATAGTTGAATTATCATATCTATAAATACATTCAATTAATTTAAGTGCTAATAAATACTCTTTTATTTTTGTTAAATATAATACTTTAATACTAGAAAGTTCAAATTTTTTATTTTCTACTTTTATAATACTGTTTCTAATTGATTTAATATTATACTTTTCCAACAAATCTTTCTTACTTATTTGACTATTCTTTAATATCTTGTTTTTTCTATTATACTTATCAAGAAATGAATCATATTCATATTTAATTCGTTCCAACTGTTTACTTATCCTTAAATATTCATTTAAATAAATGCCATTCAAATTTTTTTGCACAATATCACCCTTATAAATATATTAAAATTATATAACAAAAATACATTTATATCAAGAAAAAAAGAACACTAATTGTTCTTGTGTCCTCTTAAATAATTTTGAATATTCACTATATCCTTTTGATCTTTTTCCTTATTTCTTTTTAATTTAAAATTTAAAATTGTTGTCAATTTTTCAACAGGATATCCATCTTTCATATCGTACTGTAAACTTTCTTTAGGATTAACAACTACCTCTAAATAATCATTAACTTTATAAAAACCACATTCATTTTTTTTATCTTCAGTTAATTCATATTTTTCCTTTATAGAATCAAATAGCTTATCAGATATACATAAATCAATATCACCTATTTCTTCTCTCATACCATACAGCATTAAACATCCTGAAGATAAAAGATAATAATCACCTAAAGGAAAATTTAATTCTTCCAACTTACTTATTAATTGTTCTTTATTCACTAAATATCCTCTTTTTAATACTTAAAACAAATTTATTTTCTTATAACTCTTTCTTTTTTTTGTAAGCAAACACCATCTGTTTTATAAAGTGCTACTGCAACTATATCATTAATTTCGTTTAAATATCTATTAAGCAAATCTTCTACTGATATAAATTCTGGAATATCGTCGTCATCCGTTATTGGTTCTATTTCTACAAAATCCATCATAAACCCTTCTATATTTCCACAAAACGTTCCTACACTATAACTATTGTCTGGATAAAAATACACTATCCTATAGCCTTCCTGATATTGACCACAATTAATACCAAATTTACTTTTATACTTTAAATCATCAATTGATACATTTATCATATCTATATCACCCTATACCTCTCAACAAACAATTTTTATATATTTATTTTATTTTTAAAATTTCGATTTAGAGAAAGTACTAAAGTTTTCAAAGAAGTTCCATATTCGTCAATAGAAATAGGAAATCCAAATCTCATTCTTTCGTTCAATAAATCGACATTTAAATTAAAACAATTTAATAAGTCAGTTCTATTAGCAATAGTAAAATAAGTATTCAAGGGAGACTTAATATATCCATTAATATAATGATATCCCCTTAATAATCTTTGTAATTTTTCAGTATTTAACACTTCTGACAAATTATTTAATTCCTTATTTAAAAATTTTATCATAAATAACAAATCTTCAAAAGATTTTATCTCTGCAAATCTTTCTTCAGGACTATATTCGTATAGTTTCTCATTATAAGCATTATGTATTAAATATGATGTTCTAATAATAAGAGCTTCTAAGCTATTTTCACTATATGCTATTTTTTGCTGATTTGCATGCTCTACTTCGTGTAATAAGACTTGTAATATTGATAGATTTTTGTACATCGATATTTCTAAACAATTATCAAATAATATATTCTTTTCTATGTCTTTAATCATTTGATTTATTGTTTCTGTATATATAATTATATTTTTTGTATAGCTTGAATAAGAAGCAAGATTATTGCTTCTTATCGGTTGAATACTTACACTTAAAATATAATTATTTAAGCCTTTACTAACTACTAATAATTCTAAAATTTTATCAATATCATTTAAATCTAAAATTTTATTACTAATCGATTTGTCATAAATAATTTTTAATATACTTTCCATATAAGTTAATTTTTACTTTATTTTTAACGTTGTATTATCTTATCTTTGATGATGGCTTTGTTTCATCTAATTTATTAATTTTTTTACATGTGTATAATGCATTTAAGAATTCAATTTCTTGTGAGGTTAAATTCAATTTTTCTGCATATTTTAACCATTTATTGTACCATGGTCTGCCTTTTGATCTTTCATCATTAGCATCTCTATTATAATCTGGCTTGTTTAATTCAGAGTTATCAATATAATGTCCATGCCCCTTTGTCCAATCACCATCAGTAGGTGTATAAACATTCCTACCTTCCGCATAAACATCATATCCCTCATCATTCGCACATTCTGCTGATTCTAAATAGTTTGCATACGCCTGATAATCATAATTAAAATCCGATAAAGTTTTTATTGCCATATATTTCATTCCCCCCTATTTTAAATATAATTAATTAAAATATAAAGCAAAAATCAGTTTCAACCACCACCTTTTTAGGCTTTCAAGGGACTGGTAATGATGCAAATTATAAATATGTTTCAAAACTAATTTATTTAGTTCATTAACATAATGTAAGTAATATTAATCCCTCTTGGGATTTTATTTTAACATTTATTAGACTATTTGTCAATGTTTTTTTGCAAAAATTATTACTTAAAAATTAAATACAACCTTTTAAAAAAAAAGAACACTAATTGTTCTTTTCAAAAGAATCTAAAAAGTCATCAATAGTCATCATTCTCTCATCAACACTTTCAAGAGTTACTTCCTCTTTAATGTCTTTTTCTTCTTTTTTTATTTGATCCGGATTAACCATTTCGGATTCTATAAAGCAATCTAATATATCATGTTTAGATAATTGTGTACCAGTTGAATATCTATCAACAATTGGTAACTCACTTAATTTGATAATCTCAATATCCTCCTTAAATTTTAATCCTAAATTATGACGAATTGGAACAACGAACGCCTTTTTTATACAATAAGGATTAGTCTTAACATCTCTAATAACCTGTACTCCCTTACGAGCTCTACTAATAAGTTCAAATTCTGATAATTTTATTCTTTTACCAGTATTTTTAGTAGTTATTAATGAAACATATTCCTCATTATCTATTACACATCCAGATACAACTATATCATTTTTAAGCGATATTGCTTTAACGCCACTTCCTCTAGGACCTACTATTGGTATTTCTTCTATATTATATCTAAGTCCAAAACCATTATGTGTTGTTATAAAAACTGATAAACCTTGTTTATTGCTTATATTAACGACTTTGTCATTATCTTTTAATTTAATGTAAGGTATAGGTTTACTATAACGGCTTACCTTTAAATCTTTAATTAAGCATCTTTTTGTCATACCATTTTCTGTAAATACCGTTAGATAATCTTCAGTATTAAAATCATTAATTGCTATTGAAGCAATAACATTTTCATCTGGATCCATCTTGATTATATTACTTATATGCTTTCCTAAATCTTTCCACTTTGATTCCGGTATTTCAAATACTGGTACATATAAATAATTACCCTTATCCGTAAACATAATAATAATAGAATATGTATTAATATCATATAAACCTATAATATAATCCTGTTCTTTTAATCCAGTTTGATCAGATGTCATAGAATAACTTCTTTTTGATACTCGTTTCACATAACCATCTTTACTCACTACAACTATACAATCCTCTTTAGTAATCATTGATTGAGTATCAATTTTAATTTCAGTTATTTCATCTTTAACTTCTGTCTTACGATCAGTTGCATATTCATTTCGAATTTTTCTTAACTCTTCCTTCATAACAAGTTTCAATTTATCCTCACTTGCTAAAATACTCTCTAATACTTCTATTACTTTTTGTAAATTTTTATATTCTTCTTCTAAAATAGAAACATCAGTATTAGTTAATCGATATAACTGTAAGCTAACAATAGCCTCAGCTTGTTTTTCTGAGAATTCATAATTTTTAACTAAATTATCAATTGCATTACTTTTATTTTTACTAGATCTAATTGTTTTAATAATCAAATCTAAAATATCAAGCGCTTTTATTAATCCTTCTACTATATGCATACGCGCCTTTGCATGATTTAAATCAAACTTAGTACGTCTCGTTATTACTTCCTTTTGATGTTGAATATAAGCATCAAGAACATCTACTATTCCTACCACTACTGGCCTTCTATTAACAATAGCAACCATATTATAATTATAATTTATTTGTAAATCGGTATTTTTAAATAAATAGTTTAAAATATTAGTACAATTGCTATCCCTTTTACAGTCAATAACTATTCTCACTTTTTCTTCTCTATCGGATTCATCCCTAACTTCACTCATACCATCTATTTTTTTATCATAAATAATATCAGCTATTTTTTTAACCAATAAAGCCTTATTAACCTCAAAAGGAATTTCGTGAATAATTATTTGTTTTTTACTTTTTTCTTCTATTATTTCATATTTAGCTCGTATTACAACTTTACCACGTCCAGTAGTAAGAGCATGTTGTATTTCAGCCTTACCTTCAACTATAGCACCTGTTGGAAAATCAGGCCCTTTTACTATATCTAATATAGTCTCCAATCTACAATTTGGAGAATCTATTCTTTTAATAGTTGCATCAATAACTTCACCAAGATTGTGAGGTGGTATTTCAGTCGCGTATCCGGCCGATATTCCTTTTGCTCCATTGACAAGTAAATTTGGATATTTTGCAGGAAGTACAACAGGTTCATACAATGTATCGTCAAAGTTAGGAGCCCATTCAATAGTATCTTTATCTATATCCTTTAACAATTCACCACTAATTTTAGAAAGACGTGCTTCAGTATAACGCATTGCTGCTGCTGAATCTCCATCCATAGAACCATTATTTCCATGCATGTCAATATAGCATTCATTTTGTTTCCACCACTGTGACATATGAACCATGGCCTCATATATACTAGAATCACCATGTGGATGATAATGACCCATAACATTTCCAACAGCAGTAGCACTTTTCTTGTGTGCCTTTTCATATGTATTTTTGTCTCTAAACATAGCATAAAGAATTCTTCTTTGAACAGGTTTTAATCCATCCCTTACATCCGGTATAGCTCTATTCTGGATAATATCTTTAGCATATTCACCAAAACGCTCACCCATTATTTCTTCAAGAGTATAATCATAAATTTTTCCTAAAACAACACTTGTTTCATCTGTTTTCTTTTTTGCCATACTATTCACCTATCTTATAATTATCTTCTAACGAAAATTCGACATTTTCTTCTATCCATTCTTTTCTTGGATCAACCTTATCTCCCATAAGAACACTTACACGTTTTTCTGCTAATGCTGCATCATGAATATTTACTTTAATTAAACTACGAGTAGTAGGATCCATTGTTGTCTCCCATAATTGAGTAGCATCCATTTCTCCTAAACCTTTATACCTCTGTGTCTTAGTTGGTTTTCCTTTATACTTTTCAAGCAAATTTTTTCTATCTTCCTCTGTCCAAGCATATTCGCCAACTTTACCACACTCAATTTTATATAAAGGTGGCATAGCTATATAAAGATGACCTTCCTCTATTAAAGGTTTCATATACCTATAAAAGAAAGTTAATAAAAGTATTTGAATATGTGATCCATCTACATCAGCATCAGTCATAATAATTACTTTATCATAATTTGAATCTTTAATATCAAAATCAGTTCCTACACCAGCTCCAATAGCATGAATCATAGTATTAATTTCTTCATTTTTATAAGCGTCTTCTAAAGAAGCCTTTTCAGTGTTTAACACTTTACCACGTAAAGGTAATATTGCTTGATATTTTCTGTCTCTACCAGTTTTAGCGCTTCCTCCTGCTGAATCTCCCTCTACTAAAAACAATTCGTTAATATTAGGATTCTTACTTTGAGCCGGTGTAAGCTTACCTGAAATAATACGTTCCTTTTTACCTCTGTCTTTACCATTACGAGCCTCATCACGTGCTTTTCTAGCTGCTTCACGAACACTTTTACTCTTAACCATCTTTTGTACTATTTTTGTTGCTATGGCCTTATTCTCCTCTAAAAAGAATTGCAATTTTTCCGATACAATACTGTCAACTGTAGGTCTTGCTTGAGGAGTACCTAACTTTCCTTTTGTTTGACCTTCAAATTGTAATAATTCTTCTGGAATTTTTAAGCTTATAACAGCTGTAAGTCCCTCTCTAGTATCAGGCCCTTCTAAATTTTTATCCTTTGCCTTTAAAAATCCATTAGTCCTTGCATATTCATTAAACACACGTGTTATTGCCGTTTTAAATCCGACTTCATGCGTACCACCATCAACTGTCTTAACATTGTTTACAAAAGATATAATATTTTCACTATAACTTTCAGTATATTGAAATGCTACTTTTACATCAATTTTATCTTTAGTACCATTAATAACATGAGCTTTATGAAGTTCTTTCTTGTCAGAGTCTATATATTCAACAAACGCTTTCAAACCATCTTGATAACAAAATACTTCATGTTTCTCATCCTCTTCATCTATTACTTCTACAGTCAAACCCTCAAGTAAAAACGCACTTTCTTGCATTCTTTCACAAACCGTAGTAAAAGAAAAATTAGTAGTAGAAAAAATACTATCATCTGGCATAAACCTAACTTTAGTCCCTGTTTTAGATGTTTTATCTCTTTTAGTTAATGGTACATCAACTTTTCCACCATCTTTAAACCTAATAAAGTATTCATAACCATCTCTTTTAATGGTTACTTCCATCCAACTAGATAAAGCATTTACAACAGATGCACCTACACCGTGCAATCCACCAGATACAGAATATCCACTTGTTTCAAACTTTCCTCCTGCATGCAGCATAGTATAAATAACTTCTGGTGTACTTATGCCACTCGAATGCATACCTACAGGTACACCACGTCCCTCATCCTCTACGCTTACAGAATGATCTTTATGAAGAATAATCTTAATTTTTTTACCAAATCCGTTTATTACTTCGTCTATACCGTTATCTACTATTTCCCATACCAAATGATGAAGTCCTCTTTTATCAGTAGAACCTATATACATTCCAGGCCTTTTTCTTACTGCTTCTAGTCCTTCCAATATTTTTATTGAGCTTTCATCGTACTTTACCATAATAATTCACCTTAACAATTATAACATAAAAATGCTAGCAAAGTCAAAGAAAAAGTAAGCTTGTGCTTACTTAATTTCAATTCCTTCAACGCAATTTTTATATATCCAATATTTTAAATCATTCATATCATTTGTTTCATAGTATTTAATAAGTTTCTCATAAAATTCTGATTGATACTGCTGCGCTATAGAAATAATCCCACACCCATTATCTATCATTATTTTATTAGCAAACAACATTGCAACTCTTTTATTGCCATCTAAAAACATTTGTCTACGCATAATCCACAACATAATCTCAATAGAAATTTCTGTAAACGATTTATCTTTTTGACTTAATAATTCTTGTAATTCCTCTTGGATTTGAGTTTCAATTGGAAATTGAGGTTTCCAAGTAGTCCCACCAATGCTCACAGGAGTAGTTCTAATTCTACCAGAAAAATTATTTGGAATTAATTTATCAGTTATAAGTTTATGTAATTGACAAAGTGCCTTATAATCATATTTAATTTCATGCTCTTCTAAGATAAACGCCCATGCATATTTTAAATTATTGATAGCTATAACCTGATCAACAGTAAGACCATTAACCGTTCCTTCATCATATATTGCCTGTGTTTCTGGATAAGTTACAGCAATTCCCTCTAAATTGGCACTTTTCCATATATAATCTACTATGTTTCTCTTTGCTAAAAAGATATTTTCTTCAGTAGTCATATTATATTTATTTTCCATATCATCACCGCTCTTTTACTTATAGAACAATTATAACATAAAAATACTAGCAAAGTCAAAGAAAAAGTAAGCACATGCTTACTTAATTGTTATAATTCTTTTCTTCACCGTTTTATTACCAGATGGATCAATAGCCGTATATGTAATAACGTTTTTACCCTTCTTACCGAGTTTTAAATCCCCTGTAATTCTTATATCACAAGTACCACTATTATCAGTACATGAAGCACCTTCATTCAAGTCATAAGAAGTAATAGAAGTCGTTATAGTATCATTACCCTTTATAACTAAATTAGGAGCAGATATATCCTTAACAATTACATTCCTTATAATATCGATAGAATTATTTTCATCTGAAACAGTATAATGAATTTCATATACACCTAGTGTCGTAGAATCAATAGAGCTTACTGCAGTACCTCCTATAAGTATTTGAGTAGTAACTGATCCAGTTATATCATCCTTATCATAAGTAAAAGCACTATAACCAGGTTCAGTAAATGTTCCATTTAAATCTACATACATAGTAGCATCACCATTTAATATAATGGTTGGAGAATACTCATTATAGCTTATATTACTGCCAGTACTTATATTTAAACTATACAAATATTTTCCAGCTCTTTTACTATAATCAGAATTAGATTCATCTTTAGTATTACTAATAGTAATCAACATATCATTTGGATATAATTCCTTCGTAGATGGACTTTTTATATCAACATCAACTAATCCTTCTTGCTTTAATTGCCCTAATGTAATAGAAATGCTCTTACCGGCATCTGGTAAATGAGCTGAATTTTTCAAGCTCCAATCATAAGCAGCATTTAATATAGTAGTAGCTTGATTTAATTCAACTGTGTTTTCACCCTTATTTATTGCATCACCTATAATAGGTATTGTAATAGTAGAAATAATAGCAAGTATTACCAATACCGCAAGTAATTCAACAAGTGTAAATCCTCTTTTCATATTTACCTCCAAAATATATTCAATATAGTAGCAAACTTATACAAAATTTTATCACTTTTATTAATAGCAATACTTTTTTCTAAAGCCTTACCACCTATAGTAAGTGCGGATATAATCCCCATGGTTATGACAACAATAATAAGTCTATTACATCCGAAATAATCAGATATTTTAAGTGCGACTACACTTCCAGTTGCACCAGAAATAATTCCACATATATCACCGATAACATCATTACAAAAACTTGATACCTTATCAGCATTCTTCTTAAGTTTTATTGCTGTAGTAGCACCCTTGACTCTTTTTGTTGCCATAGAATGAAAAGGAGCTTCTGGAGAAACGGATGCTGCTACTCCTATCATATCAAAAATAACACCTATAAATATGAATAAAAGAGTTAAAAACACACCAACTAATATATTTACATTAGGAATAGCTAATTCACTTATAAGCGTAAAAATAACTGAAATAGTAAACGCTAATAATATAATAGTGCATATCCATTTGTAATCAATTAACTTCTTCTTCATCTATTGCAATAACCCTCTCATATCATTTAAATCACTATAATCATCATTTGTTGTTTCTTTATTATCGCTTGTTGTCTCCTTCTTAATATCATTTGTTGCTTCTTTATTATTATCCAAACTTGTATCCTCTTTAGAATCAGGTACATTCGAGCTATCACTTGTACTATTTTCTAAGCTATAAACTCCATTTGTGATAAGAATTGTACTATCATCTATTTTTATTGAACCGTTTGTAGCTTTATTATTTACAACATCAAAGTACCCTTTATTAACGTTTATATTTGCATTAACATCAATAGTCTTACTCTCAGTATCATTTAAACAAATAACTTTCATAGATAAAATACTACACTTAGTAGCATTAAAGCCTTCAGCTTTAAGTGAATTTTCTATACTGTTTACAAATGACATTGCTTTTTCCTCTGGAGTATTATTCTTAGGCACATCTAAGCTTTTCTCTTCAGTACCATTATTTTTTGATTTATCAATTATATCTTTACCACGTGCTTGTATTCCTAATACAACAATTATTGTTAATCCAATAACTATTAAATATAATATAAAAATCATAATATAATATTTAGTGTTTGAACTCTTATTCTCTATATCTTTAAAAGATTCATCAAATTCATTTATTTCCTTTTTATCCATAGTATCACCATATTAATCATATCATATTTTTTAAAAAAATAAAATAAAAAAGAATCAATATTGTGATTCTCCATCTTGCGATAATAAATTAACTTCTTTAACATTCTTCATACTTAAGATTTCAGATATAAAATCACTACTTCCTTTATATCGAATTTCATAAATATTATTTGACTCTCTGTTAGTAATATTAATACTCTTTAATTTACATTTAACTTTATACTTCTTCAATATACTATCAATATTTAGACTGTCTTTATAATAAACTACTAATAAACTTGGCATAGAACGCTCTGGTATTAAATCATAAAACAACATTGCTATGGAAAGTACAAGTGCAAGTACAAGCGCTATAGAATATATTTGAGATCCTATTATTATTCCGTTTGATATACTCCAAAATAAAAATAATAAATCCCTTGGTTCTTTTATAGCAGTTCTAAATCTAACAATAGATAATGCACCAACCATACCTAAAGACACAGTTATATTTGATTGCATACTCAATACAATAGCCGATGTAATTATACTCATTAAACACATTGATATATTAAATTTTTTAGAATATATAATATTTTTAGTTGTTAATTTATATATAAAATATACAAATATTGATAATAAAAATGTATATACAAGCGTTATTACTATTGTAGTAATTGAAATTTCATTAGAAAAATGTGATATAAAACTATCTTTAAATACATCTTTAAAACTAATTGCTAACATATCTTACTCCTTTCAATACAATTCTTAAATTTAGAAAAAGATGTTTGTTCTAAACTATTTAATGCAAGTCCTACTCTAATAAAATCAGGTAAAAAATTATTATACTTTACTTCTAATATATAATCAGATAAATATTTTAATCTTTTCAATCCAAATAAATTATCAAAACACCTAGTATAGCCTATATCATAATCAAGTGTTACTCTAACATTTCCTGATTTATATACATATGGAATTCTTTTGTACTCTATAAAAATAATTGGCCTTAAAAATTCACTATTGATTTTAATAATAAATTCATTCAATAATTTATTATTATTACTTTTTATTTTAATTTGTCTTTTTACTATACTATCAAACATATCTCTACTAATAACTACACTACTTTTAAGTGTCTTATTATTACACTTATACTTTTTTTCTAGTTTAATCATTGAATCATCATTGTTATAAAACCTTATTCTATATTTCCATCTTTCACTTATACCATTAACAACTTGGTTATAAGAAGTCTTTTTGTAATCATCAAAGTATAAACTAGAAATAGTATAATATTTATCCTTACAATTAAAATCTTTCTTTAAAATTGAATTCAAGTTTAAATTCAACAAATGAAAATTATTTTTATTTATAATATACTTTATTTCATCTCTATAATTCATTTGCAATATCCTCTATATACTTATCATAAATGTTTAATCTCTTTAATAGCCAATTTCTAACAATATCTATTTCTTTTTCCACATCATATTCGTACCATTTTTCACTATCACGAATAGATGCATATTTTATTTCATTCATACGTGTATCTATTAACTTATTTATATTGCTTTTAGTAAGCACATACTTTCTTAAATACTTATATCTTTTTATAATAAGTTTCTTTATTTCATCAGATTCTTTATCTATCTTAACGTCTATACTTTTATAATCATCTTTATCAAGTCTACTATTTCTAGTACAATTATCACACCAATGAAATCCCATACTGAATTCCATATCCCATGGTTGAATATAAAAAACGTCATCATTCATACTATTCATATAAATATAATTATTTTTACTCAAAGAATTATCATTA
This sequence comes from uncultured Bacilli bacterium, assembly GCA_934130235.1. Taxonomy (GTDB): domain Bacteria; phylum Bacillota_I; class Bacilli_A; order RF39; family UBA660; genus UMGS1613. Next base: position 2,863 of record CAKOXU010000004.1, on the reverse strand, counting down.
TTTGATATAAATGAATTAAATAAAACTAAATCAACATAATTAGTTATATTAAAAGTATTTTTAACTATTTCATATGAGTTATAAGTATTATCATTGTAATACTTTTCTAATATATTTAAGCTTTTTTTCCAAACCTTTTTATACCAATTAGTATCATTGGGATACTTTATTATAAAATTATCACGATTCTCTTCATCAACATCACTATAACTACCAGTTTTAGAATGATCTCTATTATCTTCTTTAATTATAATACTTGTATCATTATCAGAAGTTTTATTTAAATTTAAAGTCTGTCTTTTGACAGGAGTAATAAGCATATAAAGACCATTATATACACCATTTATAAAAACTTCAACATTTTCATATTTTATATCAATACTAGTAAAATCATCATTAAATAGACTCCATAAATCAAAGGCTATTCCATTTCTTATTTTAGATGAATCCCTGTAATTTGCATCCAAAATAAATGAATCTAAAGGCTCAAAATTTGATAATACTATCTTCTTTTCTTTACTATAATTTTTATTATATACATATATTTTATAACTTTTTTTATTATACCATCTAGATGTATTACCTCTTACTTTTATTTTTATATTTTCATCTATACTACCATTAGAACTAATATAACTTAAATTACCTTTTACTTTATTATCAGTGATACTATCCTGACTATTAATATTTAGTATAGGTAGATTTGTAATTCTAATATTTATAGTGCTGTAATTTTTATTATTATATAAAATTAACTTATATGTCTTTTTATAATCTATTTTTATGATATTAGAATTTTTATTAACAAGTCTATATTTATATCCCGCTATATCAAGTTTCAATATATATAATTCATTAGACTTTTTATTAGGTAATGACAAATAATAAATATTATTGTCTTTATCATACACCATTTTAATACCATTTATTTTAATATCTTTATTGTAAGTACTTTCTTTTCTATCTTTTTTTATATTATCAATACTATCTAAAGATAAAGAAGTGCCTAATAAACTAAGAAAAAACACTATTAATAATAGTATAATTAGTAATATAAATAAAACTATTTTAATACTTTTATTGTTCATATGACACTTCCTTTTTAATGTCTTATATTATAACATAAAGACATAAAAAAAAGAATAATAAATTACTCTTTTTTTAAACATGGCCATTACATAGTTAACTTTGTGCCTTAGGTCAAGTTGGTTTTCCCTTAATTTTACTTACCGTTACCAGTATAGCGGTTCCCCTTTAAAAAATTAAATACATCATCACTAAATATATTACTTGATTACCACTTAGTACACACTCTAAACCTATATAATACACTCTAGGAGATTTCCTCACCAACAATTTAATATTAATTCTTTTTTGCAACTAATGTTTCAATTTGTAACTTTGTAGATTCTAGCTAAAAACTTACCAAGCTAATAACCAAATATCCCCATTAATCACTCAAGACAAGCTACACTACCCGTAAGTTTCCTCACATGGCAGGTTTAATCCTATTTCGTATAAAGTCCGTCAGTATACACGTATAGGCTTTACACAAGAATAGGTCTCCACGAATGGTGGGTCATTTACATATGCCATTATGGATGCCCAACACTCTCATTTCCAGCATTCACCCTACACTGGGCGTATAAAGCAAACACAAGAAGTTTCACAGATATGCTCTTTAACGGATTTTTAGCCCCGTCTTCATAATAAATTGAATGACTAGAATAATGTGCCACCAATATCTATAATTTTATAATATTTACACTAAAATGTCAAATTTATAAAAAAAGTAAATATTTCTATTTACTTTAGTATATTCTATGCAACTGAGTCTTTTTTATTGACAAATGGAAATAATAACATAAAAGGCATCAAAACAAAAAATGCATATACATATCTAACTTCAGCATAAACAGGAGAAGCAATCATCATTGTCATCCATAAACCAATTAATGGAGTATACGGCAATATGTACTTTTTTCCAAATTTATAGGTTAATAGAAATAACGACAAAACCGCTATAAAAATATTCATGCCGATAGACCAAATAATTTCTACAAAAGGTATTCCTTTTGACTTAGATAAATTTATTATTTTTTTTACAGTGCCATTATTTATTATAGGCTGTGTATGATATTCTTTTTCAAAGAAACTAGCACCTTCACCACCTGTAGACCAAACTTCAACATCAGGATACCAATATCCAAGTGTTTGAGTAAAATATGCTTCAAAATAAATATTTGGATATTTAAATAAATACTTTGACCATATACTTAAAAATTTAATTTTATTATTTTTCCATACAGAATTATCAATACTTCCCTTCATTTTGTCCGATAAAACAGGGTTATATTCAGTTTTAGCCTTTTCAACGTCATAAAATTTTGATAAAAATTTGTAATCATCACTATCAATTTTCTTGTTAGAAGCTACAACTCTAGATATTTGTTGTATAGGAACAGAGAGACTCTCAGAAGCTAATCCTCGTGTAACACCCAACTGATTAAATATAGGCCCCTTAACAACTAAATACAATGAAACTATTAAAATGCAATAAATAACTTTTTTTATTCTATTCTTTTTACCTATCAGTATTATAAAAGGTATCATTACTATAAATACATATATTCCGTTATTCCTCATAAATAGCATCAGAATTATAAATAGTGTAAAAACTATAACATTTCTAATAGTAATTTTAAAATTGTTATTTACATATTCGTACAGCATTATAACTATCGGAATAAAACACATTGAAAAAGGAATATCGCGCCAAAGTGTTATTGAATAGTGAGAAAACAATGGGTTTACACCAATAAAAACGACGAATAAATATATTATATATTTATTAATACTTTTA
>CAKOXU010000003.1 GCA_934130235.1 uncultured Bacilli bacterium | reverse complement strand
GAATTCTGTTTAGTTATAGATTTAGGTAAAACTTATGAGTTAGATGAGATAGCTGTATGGCATTATTATTTAGATGGAAGAACATATAATTCTCATTCAACTTATGTTTCAAAAGATAATAGTACATGGAATACTGTTATGACAGGAGCATACAAAGAGACTTCTAATGGTAGACGTATTAGTGCGTATGAATAGGTGATAATATGAAAAAAACTATAAAAGATTATGATATCAAGAATAAAAAGGTTATTATACGTGTTGATTTTAATGTACCTGTTATTAATAATGAAATTGCGGATGATAATCGTATACGTATGAGTTTGCCTACAATTAAGTATGCGATTGAAAAAGGCGCTAAGGTTATTTTGATGAGTCATTTAGGTAGGATTAAAACTGATGAAGATACAGCAACTAATAGTTTAAAAATTGTAAGTGATAGATTAAGTGAGCTATTAGGTGTGAATGTTATATTTGTTGATTCTGTATATGGAAAAGGATTAGAAACTGCTATTGATAATTTGAATTCAGGCGAAGTATTGCTTATGCAGAATACTAGATTTATGGATTTAAATGGTAATAAGGAATCTAATAATGATATTACTCTTGGCAAATATTGGGCATCGTTAGGTGATATTTTCATAAATGATGCATTTGGTGTATCTCACAGGGAGTGTGCTTCGTTAGTAGGAATAGCTGCTAATCTTCCAAATGGTATTGGATTTTTAATAGAGAAAGAATTAAATTCTTTCTCTATGTTAAATAGTCCTAAAAGACCTTATACTATTATTTTAGGGGGATCTAAAGTAAGTGATAAGATTAAGGTTATAAATAATCTTATTAATAAATGTGATTATATGCTTATTGGTGGCGCTATGAGTAATACTTTTATGGTAGCTTTAGGATATAATGTAGGAAATAGTAAATATGAAATAGAGTATTTAGATTATGCTAAAGAAATTATTAATAAGTATAAAGATAAATTGATTTTACCTGTTGATAGTATAGTATTAAGTAATGGTACTAATTCAGTGAAAGATTATAAAGAGATAAGGGAAAATGATATTTGTTATGATATAGGTATTAAAACTATAGAAAAATTTAGTAGTGTATTAGAATTATCTAAAACTGTGGTTTGGAATGGACCTTTAGGATATTTTGAAAAAGATGAGTATTCTAATGGTACTAAAAAAATACTTAAATGTTTAAGTAATAAGGATAAGTGTGTTATAATAGGTGGAGGGGATACGGCTTCTGCAGCTATTAATAATGGATATAAAAATTCGTTTACTCATATTTCTACCGGTGGAGGAGCATCATTAGAATTATTGGAGGGGAAGTCTTTACCTGGAATTGATATAATAGAAGAGGTGTAATATGAAAAAAAAGAGTAATATAATAAATATAATTGTTCTTATAATTATAACTATATTAGTTTTGTATTTTTCATTGAAAGATAACTTTAATGAAACTATAGATCAAATTTCTAATATGAATATTTTATTTGTATTATTATCTTTTCTTTTATTAATTATATTTTGGATATTTAGGGCATATCCTATGTATTCTTTTGCTCATAAGTTTAATAAAGATTTTAAATATAAGGATGCATTTCATCTTGTTCTTAGAACACAGTTTTTTAATGCAGTGACGCCTTTTGCGACTGGCGGACAACCTTATCAGATATACTATTTAAAAAAGAGTAAACTTGAATATACTACTGCAACTGGTGTTGTTTTAGCGAACTTTATTGTTTATCAGATTGCTTTGATATTATTAGGCTTAGTAGCGCTCATAGTAAGTAATATATTCAATATATTTAGTAACGCACAAATACTTTCGAAGTTTATCGCGCTTGGCTTTTTGATGAATACATTAGTAATTATCCTTATGTTTGTTTTATCATTTGCAAAAAAACTCGATAAAAAAGTTATGAATTTTGGAATTAATATTTTATATAGATTAAAACTTGTAAAGGATAAACAAAAAAGATTAGATAAATGGGATAAAAATATAAATGATTTTCATGAAGGAGCACTTATACTTGTAAAAGATAAGAAAAATTTTATTAAGAATATTATTTATAATTTTATCGCACTTTCATCACTTTATTTGATTCCTTTGTTTGTTTTATATGCAACAGGAGATTTTAACAGTTTTAGTGCTTGGGAGGCTATTGTATCAAGTGCTTATGTAATGCTTATTGGGTCATTTGTACCAATACCTGGTGGTACAGGCGGTCTTGAATATGGTTTTACTCAATTTTATGGTAATTTTATAAGCGGCGCTAAATTATCTGCTATTATGTTGATATGGAGATTTATTACATATTATTTTGGTATGATAGTAGGAGCTATTTCATTAAATATTAAAAGGAGAAAAATATGAGAATAGGTATTTTTACGGATTCATATGAGCCATATATTAATGGTGTATCTACAAGTGTTATGATGCTTGAAAATGCTTTAACAAAATTAGGACATGAGGTATATATAGTTTGTGTAAATCCTGATGATAGAACATATAAATTAGAAAAAGACGGTCATGTTTTAAGAATACCAGGATTTCCAATTCCTATTGCTAATTATAGGTTAACGACTATTTATCCTATAAAAGCAGTTAATTATATTAAAAAGTGGAATTTAGATATAATTCATTCACAAACAGAATTTAGTATTGGTACTTTTGCACGTGTAATAGCTAAACAATTTAATATACCTGTTGTTCATACATATCACACTATGTATGAAGATTATATTTATTATATAACAAAGGGTTATTTTGACGGAGCTAGTAAAAAATTGGTTGAATATATTACTAATTTTTATTGTGATAAAACTGTAAAAGAGTTAATTGTTCCTACAGCAAAAACATATAAATTATTTAAAGATAAATATAAGTATGATAGAAATATTCACATAATACCTACTGGTATAGAATTGGATAGATTTTATAAAGAGAATATTGATACTAAGAAATTAAATAAACTAAAAAGCAAATTAGGTATTAAAAAAGATGAAAAAGTTATTTTATATTTAGGAAGACTTGCTTTAGAAAAGAGTGTTGATTTTTTAATAGAAAATATGAAAGATATTTTAAATAAATATCCTAAAACTAAATTATTGATAGTTGGAGATGGACCTGACAAAGAAGCATATGAAGACTTAGTTAAAAAGTGTGGTATAGATGATAATGTTATTTTTACTGGTTTTATACCTTGGGAGGAATCACCGCTTTATTATAATATATCAGATATATTTGTCACTGCATCTCATACTGAGACACAAGGTTTAACTGTGATAGAAGCAATGGCAGCGTCATTACCTGTAGTCGCGCTTGACGATGAGTCATTTAGAAATACTGTTATACCAAATTTAAATGGATATTTATTTAAGGATAAGGATGAATATTTGAAGAGTATTTATAGTTTACTTGATGATTCACATTTATTAAAAAAACTTGGTAATCAGGCTAGGATAAATGTTGAAACTTATTCTTCAAAGTATTTTGCTCAAAGGGTATTAGATGTGTATTCTTTAGCGCTCAAAGGGCGTAAGAAGGAGGATAAAACTTTTAAGGGAAGACTTAAAAAAACTGTAAAAGATGGATTTTATAATGAAAGTAGTATGAAGTAATTACAAAATTCGACAAATGTTGTTAGTTGTATGTTGTATAATTTTATTAAATAGAAGAGGGAGATTTTATGGGAAAAATAAAAGTATTAATGATTGATGATAACGTACAATTAATAGAGGCAGTAAAAGAGTATTTTAAGGATAATAAATCTATTGAAATAGTAAGCGAAGCTCATGATGGTGATGAAGGTTTTAAAAAGGTTGCAAGTGAAGTATATGATATAATTATACTTGATCTGATTATGCCTAAAAAGGATGGCTTATATGTTCTTGAGAAAATGAGACAAGAAAATATAAATAAAAAAGTGATAGTTGCAACTAGTTATAACACGGCAGAAGTTATTAGAGAGGTATCTGAGTATGGTGTAAATTATTATATATTAAAACCATTTGATTTTAATGATTTAGAGAGTAGAATACTTGAGTTATCTAATAAGAAAGTGGATAATAAAAATATTGATTTAAAATATAGTAATTTGCAAGTTTCTGTTACTAAATTACTTCACGAATTGGGCATTCCCTCTCATATAAAGGGATATCAATATATAAGAGAAGCTGTTAGTATGATATTTGAAAATCCAGATATGATAGGTGGTATTACTAAAGAATTATATCCTACATTAGCTCTGAAGTATGAGACTAATGTATCTAGAGTGGAACGCGCTATTAGGCATGCGATAGAAGTTAGTTGGAATAGAGGCAATTGGGATTTAATGGAAGAAATATTTGGACATAGTGTAGATATTGATAAAGCAAAGCCTACAAATAGTGAATTTATAGTTACGGTTGCAGATAAGCTTAGATTAGATCATCATAAAGTTAGATAAAAATCACGAATGTGATTTTTTTATTGTGTATCATACAGCTGTATGATATAATTAAATAGGTGGTAATATGAAAAATATTATTATGCATATAGATGTTAATAACGCATTTTTATCTTGGACAGCAGTTGATTTATTAAAAAAAGGATATGATATAGATATTAGAAATATAGTTTCGGTTATAGGCGGTGATGAGTCAAAAAGACATGGTATTGTACTTGCTAAAAGTATACCTGCTAAAAATAAAGGTATTAAAACAGCTGAAACTTTAAGAGAAGCAAAAAGAAAGTATTATAATTTAAATATATATCCACCGGATTATAAATTATATAATAAGATGTCATCTTTGTTTTTTGATCTCATTAGAACGTATACCCCTGATATAGAAGTACTAAGTGTTGATGAGTGCTTTATTGATTATACTAAGGTACAGAGTTTATACGGTGATCCAGTTAAGTTTGCTTATAAGTTAAAAGATCAAATAAAAAATGAACTTGGGTTTACTGTAAATATAGGTGTATCTAATAATAAATTATGTGCAAAAATGGCAAGTGATTTTATGAAACCTGATAGGGTGCACACTTTGTTTGATGATGAAATAATAGATAAGATGTATCCATTACCTATAGAAGATTTATATGGATGCGGAAAAAGTACTAGTAAAAAGTTGAGGGATCTTGGTATAAATACAATCGGTGATTTAGCGTGTGCTGATTTTAATTATTTATATAAGTATTTTAAAAATCAGGCTAGTAGACTTATTAATAGCGCTAAAGGAATTGATGATAGTATTGTTGTTAGTAAAAGAGCGGATGCTACATGTATAAGTAATTCTACAACAACTAGATATAATTTGACTAGTTTAGATCAAATATATAGCTTTTTACTTCCATTAGTAGAAAATGTATCATTGCAACTAAGAAAGAAGAATAAGTATGCATCTGTAGTAGGTGTTATTTTAAAAGATAGGACATTTAAAACTTATCAGCACCAATCTAAGCTTAAGAATCCTACGAATAATACTGATGAAATATATAATATAAGTAAAAAATTAATGAGTGAATTATGGAATGGTGAAAGTATTAGACTAGTTGGGATATCTTTATCTAAACTTTCTAATAATTTAAATTATCAGTTGTCTATGTTTGAAAATATTGAAATTCATGAATCTAATAAAGCATTAGATCAAACATTGGATAAATTAAAAGATTTATATGGAAGTAATATTATAGATAAAGCTAGTAAAAAAATAAATAAAAAAGTTGAATAAAAGTAATTTAAATAGTATAATTTTAATAGAGGTGAGTATTATGATGTGGATTTGGCTTAGTATAGTTGTTTTATTATCATTTATAGAAATAATTACTATTAATTTAACTACTATATGGTTTGTCGCAAGTGCTTCAGTCGCACTCGTTTTATCATTTTTTGTTGACAGTATATTTATCCAATCTTTGGTGTTTGTATTAGGTGGATTAGTATTATTAGTTTCAACTCGTAAATATTTAATTAAGCTGTTGGGTGCTAAAAGCTATAAGACAAACCTAGATAGAGTAATTGGTATGAGTGGTATAGTAACTGAATCTATAAGTAAAAATCATCCAGGTGAAGTAAAAGTGGATGGAAAAAGATGGACTGCTATATCTGATAAAGACATTGAAATTGATAGTACTGTTCGTGTGCTAGAGATTAGTGGAGTAAAATTAAAAGTAGAGGAGGAGATTAAATGACGGCTTTAATTATTATTCTTATTATAGTGGGCATTATTGTTATACCAAATATAAAAATAGTGCCACAAGCTAAAGCATATGTTGTAGAGAGGTTAGGATCATATTTAGAAACTTGGAATAATGGTTTACATTTTAAAATACCATTTGTTGATAGAATATCATCACAAGTAACACTTAAAGAGATTGTTAGGGATTTTGATCCACAACCAGTTATTACAAAAGATAATGTAACTATGCAGATAGATACTGTTGTTTATTTTCAAATAACTGATCCAAAATTGTTTACATATGGAGTGGAGAATCCTATAAATGCTATTGAAAATTTGACTGCAACTACTCTTCGTAATATTATAGGAGAATTAGAATTAGATGAAACTTTAACTAGTAGAGATGTTATCAATACTAAGATGCGTTCAATACTTGATGAAGCTACTGATCCATGGGGAATTAAGGTAAATAGAGTAGAGGTTAAAAATATTTTACCACCTCATGATATTCAAGAGGCTATGGAAAAACAAATGAGGGCTGAACGTGAAAGAAGAGAATCTATATTAAAGGCTGAAGGAGAAAAGAAAAGTGCTATTCTTATTGCTGAAGGAGAAAAAGAGAGTGCTATTTTAAGAGCTGAGGCTAAAAAAGAGACTCAAATTAAAGAGGCAGAGGGTAAAGCTGAAGCTTTATTAAAAATAAAAAATGCAGAAGCAGAGAGTATAAAGATACTTATGAATGCTAAACCAGATCAAAAAATAATTACTTTAAAGAGTTTAGAAACACTAAGTACTGTTGCAAATGGTCAAGCTACAAAAATAATTGTTCCTTCTGATTTACAAAATATAGCCACTTTAGGAACAACTATTAAAGAAATGATTAAAGATGATAAAAAATAATTATTTATTTAAATTATTAAAAGTTTTGTTTTGGCCTATTATATTTATAATAGGCCAATTTTTAGTTAAATATATTTTTGTTTCTGCGTTTAATTATAGTATAAAGTCTGATATGACGAATGAAGAATTTATTAATTACATGAATACTTTTGATTATTCATATAGATTAGATAAATTTTTAGGTAATTATACTCTTCTAATGATGATTATATTATTTGTAGTATTTATTATATTTTTATTAAAAGAATATAAAAAGTATAAAAGAATTAATAATAAGTTTAATATTTTTATACCTATATTATTTGGTATAAGTGTATCCTTGATGTTTAATATAGCTGTTTTTAATTTAAATAATTTGGTACATATTACTAATATCTTCAATAAAAGTAGTATACCAATATATGTTCAAATAATATGTACTGGAGTATTGGGACCTATATTAGAGGAATTATTGTTTAGGGGTATTGTTTATAATAAATTGAAGAGCTTTAATAGTTCTATGTGCTCGGTGATACTTACTAGTTTAATATTTGGATTATTACATTTTGATATGGTAAATATGTTATATGCATTTTTTGTAAGTTTTATTTTAATATATTTATATGATAAATATGATAATATAATGTGTCCAATTATTATGCACATTTCCCTTAATTTAACTACTATTCTTATGATAAATATTATAATACAAAATTATATTATATTTAATTTATATTTACTTGTATTAAGTATATTTTTGTTTATTATTACGTATAGGAGGTCTACTGTATGAAGCCAATTATAGGAATAATAGGTAAATCTATTAAAGATAGTGATGGTTATAGTGTATTAGGGTGCTACAACAATTTAAGAAAAGGTATAATTGAAAGTGGTGGAGTACCAATTTTGTTATTGCCACCACAAGATATGGATTATGAAAAAATAAGACCTATTGATACTCCAAAATTGACACAAATAGAAAAAGATGATTTAAAAGCTCAACTATGTTTATGTGATGGATTAGTATTATCAGGTGGTGATAAACTATTTGAGTATGATGATTATATTTATAAGAAAGCTTTAGAGTTGGATATGCCAATATTAGGTATATGTGGTGGTATGCAATTAATGTGTCTTAGTAATGTTTCGAATGATAATAAAAACATACATGGTGAAATTGTAAAAAATATAACAAAGATTAATCATTTTAGAAGGAATGAAAAATATGTACATAAAGTATTAATTAATGATAATACTAAATTAAAAGAGATTATAGGCAATAATGTAATAAATGTAAATAGTGTACATAATTATCATTTGACTACTAGTAAGGATATGGTTATATCTGCACTTAGTGAGGATGGGCTTATAGAGGCTGTTGAATATAGTGATAAATTATTTGTAGTTGGTGTACAATGGCATCCTGAAACTATGATTGAGTATGATGCTTATCAGTACAAATTATTTAATGCTTTTATTGACAAATGTGTTGCGTATAAAAATAAAAGAATATTTTAAATACTCTTTTATTTTTATTATAAATAGTGTTATAATATAGATGGTGATATGATGATTAAAAATATTAAGGGTATTGATATAAATTATGTTGATTATGGCAATCCTGATGGTACTGAGATTGTCTTACTACATGGATGGGGACAAAATATTGATATGATGAAACCTGTAGGTGATCAACTTCAAAAAGATAATCGTATAATAATACTTGATTTGCCCGGGTTTGGACAAACACAAGAGCCTAATGAAGTATGGACTATGTATGATTATGCTGATATGGTTAATTTACTTTTAAAGAATTTGAAAGTAAAGGATCCAGTTTTAGTAGGACATTCTTTTGGTGGTAAAATAAGTTTAATTTATGCTAGTAAATATAAAGTTAATAAATTAGTATTGCTTGGAAGTCCATATAAAAAAGAAATAAAAAAGGTAAGTTTAAAATTAAAGGTGTTGAGATTTTTAAAAAAAGTTCCAGTAGTAAATAATTTGGAGGGATTTGCTAAAAGACATATAGGATCTAGAGATTATAAAGCTGCTAGTGATTTTATGAGAAAGATTTTGGTAGAACATGTTAATTTAGATATAACGGATGATGTTAGAAAAATTACTTGTCCAACTATTATTATATGGGGAACACTTGATAATGAAGTTTCTATTCATACTGCATATGAATTAGAAAGTTTAATTAAAGATTCTGCTGTTATAGAGTATGATGGATGTACACATTATGCGTATTTAGAAAGATTAGGACAAACTGTTAATATTCTTAAAATGTTTATTATGGGGAGTGATAAAAAATGAAATTATTTTTAATTTCTTTAATACCTTATTTTATTTATGTAATAAAAAAATCAAAGAATTCTTTTCACATGTTACAACAAAACTATTATGATGATGATCATAGATATTTAAGATGGATTATTGTAAATAATAGAAAAGTATTGTTTGACAGAGATTTACTATTTTTAGTATTTGTTTGTACGTTGTTTTTACAAACGGGATTAACAGTAGGAATATTTATAGTACTATATTGCTATTTATATTTTAGTATAAATAAAGTAAAAGTTTTAGATAAAAAACCATTGGTTATAACTGATAGAGTAAAAAGAATGATTTGTACGCTTACAATCGTTTATTTAATGGTTGTATTGCCAATGGTGCTATCATTTAATTATGAATATTTACCATATTATTATTTAATATTAGGTTGTTTAGCTTATTTAAATAATTTTGTTATTATGTTTGTAAATATATTAAATATTCCAGTGGAAAAGTGTGTTTATCTACATTATAAGCATATGGCTATTGATAAATTAAAAAGTATGAATATACCAGTTATTGGTATTACCGGTAGTTATGGAAAGACAAGTAGTAAAAATATAATTAATGATATACTTAATATCAAATTAAATAGTTTTGCTACTCCAAAGAGTTTTAATACTCCTTATGGACTTATTAATTCTATTAATAATTATTTAGATAAATTTAATGATACTTTTATAGCTGAAATGGGTGCTTTTAAAATAGGAGAAATAAAGAAAAACTGTGATCTAGTTCATCCTAAATATGGTATTATTACTACTATAGGTGAAGCTCATTTAGAGACTTTTGGTTCACGTGATAATATTATGAAAGGAAAGTTTGAACTTATTGAATCTCTTCCTAAGGATGGTGTTGCTATATTAAATGGTGATGATCCATATCAAAAAAAGTATAAAATAAAGAATAAATGTAAAGTATACTGGATAGGAATAGATAATCATGATGTTGATTTGTATGCAACTAATATTAAATTAACCTCAGCTGGAACTACTTTTGAATGTGTATTTAAAGGTGATACTACTAAGTATAAATTTGAGACAAGATTGCTTGGAAAACATAATATTTATAATATTCTTGAAGGTATTATGCTTGGGAGTGTTTTGGGGCTTAATAAAGATGAGTTAATTAGAGGTGTTAAGAGTATTAGGACTATTGAACATCGTTTAGAACTTAAAAAAATGGGTAAAATTAATATAATAGATGACGCGTATAATTCAAATCCAGTAGGATCTAAGATGGCTGTCGAGGTACTTGGTCTTATGCCAGGTGAAAAAATAATAGTAACTCCAGGTATGATAGAATTAGGACCTGAACAATATAATTTGAATTATAAGTTTGGTGAATATATAAGTGGTAGTGTTGATTATGCTATACTAATTGGTGAGAAGCAAACTAAACCTATACAGGATGCTTTAAATGATAAAGGATTTGATTCTAAGAAGGTGTTTGTATTAAATGATGTTAGAGATGCTTTTCCTCTTATGAATAAGTTAGCGACTAATAATACTTATGTACTTTTAGAGAATGATTTACCAGATTTATTTAATGAATAGGAGATGTAATAATGAGAATTAAATTAGGAGTAATTTTTGGTGGTGAAACAGTTGAACATGAAGTTAGTATAATATCAGCTGTTCAAGCAATGGAACATATTAATCAAGAAAAGTATGAGATAATACCAATTTATATAAGCAAAGATAGAGTATGGTATACTGGTCGCATGCTTATGGATATTGATGTTTATAAAGACTTTGATGAATTAAAGAAATATGCTAAACAAGTTGTATTAGTAAAAGGAAAAGATGGCTTTTATTTACAATCTACTAAAGGTTTATTTAGAAGAAATATAACTGATGTAGATGTAATGTTCCCAATTGTACATGGTAATAACGCAGAGGATGGAACTTTACAAGGATATTTAGACACTGTTGGAATACCTTATGTAGGAAGTAGAGTATTAGGTAGTGCCTTAGGTCAAGATAAAGTAGTTATGAAACAAGTATTTAAAGATATGAAATTACCAATTGTCGATTATGTTTGGTTCTTTGATAATGAATATATGGAAGATTCAGAGGCTATTTTTGAAAAAGTAAAGAAATTAAAATATCCAGTAGTTGTAAAACCTTCAACTCTTGGAAGTAGTGTTGGAATTACATATGTAAAAGACGAGTCTTCTTTAGCGCCTGCTATAGAAGAAGCTATTAAGTATGATACTAAAATTATAATAGAAAAAGCAGTTCCAAACTTAATTGAGGTTAATTGTAGCGTTGTTGGTGATTATAAATATCAACAAACATCAGTTATAGAAGAAGTTATTACAGATGAGGACTTTTTAACATTTAACGATAAATATATTGGAGGATCAAAAGGTAAGCTAAAAGGAGCTTCTAAGGGAATGGCATCAGCATCAAGAATAATCCCAGCACGTATTAGTAAAGAATTACAAAATGATATAGAGGAGACTTCTAAAGAAGCTTTTAAAGCACTTAACTTGTCTGGTGTATGCAGAATAGATTATTTAATTGATAAAAAAACAAATAAGTATTATATAAATGAACCTAATACAATACCGGGTAGTTTATCATTTTACCTTTGGGAACCAAAGAATAAAAAGTATGAAGATTTGTTAGATGAATTAATTACTATAGCTATAAAAGATTATAAAGAGAGAATGAAAAAAGTATATTCTTTTGATTCAAATATTTTAGCTGGTTATGGTGTGAAAGGATTAAAAGGTATAAAGGGAAAATTAAAATAAATTTCTCTTTTTTTTTATATGCTTTTTTGGTATACTAATAATAAGGGAGTGTAATATGAAAAAGATAATTGTAATTATATTAGTAGTTGTAGCGATTTTGATTTCTCTTTTATTATATAATGGTAATAAGAATAAAGAGAGATTGCAAGCTATTAAAAATCAAGAGATTGAAGAGAGTTTTTCTGATTTTGTTATAACAAATAAGAAAACTAAATTATATGATAAAAATAAAAATGAAACTGGAGATATAAATAGTTCTGTTAAATTGAGACTTGATAAAGATCAAATAGATGGTTATTATAGACTTAAAGATTTTGATGAATATTATATATATTATAAAGACTTTGATAAAACAGATAGTTATTATGAATATGATTCTTCTTATAAAAAGTATATTGTGTTTAATAAGAATGTTAAAACTGAGGGTAAAACAAGTTTTTATGATGATAAATTTAATTATTTATATACTGTAAATAAGGAATATGAATTACCTTTGTATATTAATGATGATGAATTTTATGGTGTAGAATATGATGATCATTTGGTATATATAAAAAAGGGCAATGATGTTGAATTAATAGACGCTAATAATAGTAGTGAAGAAAATGCTAAAAGTATTCCTGTTTTCTTGTATCACTTTTTTCATAATCATACTAGATTTGATAATATGACTACTGTTATATCTATGAGAATAGATAGATTTGAAGAACAAATGAAATATTTGTCTGACAATGATTTTATGACTCTTAAACTTAAGGATTTAGAGAATTATATTAAAGGTAAAGTTCAAATAAAGGAAAAGAGTGTTGTTATTACTATAGATGATGGAAGTTCTACTATTTATTCACTTGCTTATCCGGTATTGGAAAAGTATAAAATTAATGCTACTGTATTTGCTATTACATCAAATGATTCAGATGCTATAAAAAAACAAACTGATTATGTTGAAATACATTCTCATACTCATAATATGCATCAAACTGGTAAATGTAGTGGAGGACAAGGTGGCTACTTTAAATGTATAGATTATAATTTAGGTATAGAGGATTTAAAGAAATCAAGAGAACTGTTAAATAATACTACATATTTAGCTTATCCATTTGGTGAATATACTGATAATTCTATAAAGATGTTAAAAGATAGTGGCTTTACTATGGCTCTTACTACTAATTATGGTAATGCTAAAGTAGGGGATGATCCTTACTTAGTTCCACGTATATATATTTATAATGAATATGGTATAGATACATTTAAAAGGCTTGTAAATTAGTTTCCAAAATATTAAAAATTTGATATACTATTATAGAGGGAGTATAGTTATGAAAAAAAGAAGAAAAATGAAAAAGAGTGCGAAGATATTTATTGGTATTTTATTATTAATAGTTATTGGATTAGTTGTTTATTTATTAGTTAATCCTAATGCTAAAAAAGAGTTGGATAAAAAAGTTAAGGAATATAAAGATCCAGTTGTAGAAAAAAAAGTACAAATAGTGGATGAGAATTCTACTTCTAGACCATATGCAGTTATGATAAATAATATTAATGTAGCTCGTCCATTACAAAGTGGATTACAAGATGCATATATCGTGTATGAAATAATTGTAGAGGGTGGAATAACACGTTATATGGCCTTATTTATGGATCAAAGTACTGAAAGAATAGGATCTATTAGAAGTTCTAGGCATTATTTTTTAGATTATGCTATGGAAAATGATGCTATTTATGTACATCATGGTCAATCCCCACAGGCACAAAGGGACTTTTCTAAATATAATATAGATAGAATTGTTGCAGATAATTCTAATACTGGTTGGAGAGATAGGACACTAAATGTATCTAGTGAACATACTCTGTTTACAAGTATTGAAAAGTTAAATACAAGGAAGAATAGTTTTAGAACTGAAAGAAATAAAGATCTATTATTAAAGTATAGTGTAGATAGTTTAAATTTATCTACTTATGAAGGCGCTATTCCAGCTGCTAATGTTACTATTGTGTATTCTAATTATACAAAGGATTATTATGAATATGATAGTGTAAATAAGGTATATAAAAGGTTTGTAAATGGAACTGCTCATACGGATTATGTAACAAAAGAGCAATATACAGTTAAGAACATTATTACTTATAAAGTTGAAAATTATAATTTAAATGATGGATCTGGTAAAGGTAGACAAGATATTAAAAATATAGGTAGTGGTGAAGGATATTATATTTCTGAAGGATATGCTGTGCCAATTACATGGGAGAAAAAATCAAGAGAATCACAGACTATATATAAGTATAAGGATGGAAAACAATTAGTTGTTAATGATGGAAATACTTTTATTCAAATTCAACCTGTAAATCAAACGTTAACAATAGAATAAACGGATTATACAAAATACAAAAAGTATGATATAATGTATAGGTGTTGAGGTGAAAAGGGTATGCAAAAATATGAAAACGACTGTGAATACCTATCAATAATAAGTCCAATAATGGAAAATGAAGAATTTAAGAAAATGGGTAATATGAGGCATCATAATACAACTCGTTTAGATCATTTACTTAAAGTTTCATATTATTCATATAAAGTATCTAAAAGCTTGAAATTAGATTACAGGCAAACAGCGCGTGCTGGATTACTGCACGACTATTATGTAGAAGAAATAGATGATATTAAAAGTATAAAAGATAAATTAGTTTTATTTAGCTATGGACATCCAAAAAAGGCTATTGAAAATGCTAAAATGATAACTACTTTAACTGAAAAAGAAGAAGATATAATTAAATGTCATATGTTTCCTGTAACTTTAAATTTACCTAAGTATTTAGAGTCATGGATAGTAAGTATTGTTGATAAAGTATTAAGTGTAAAGGAATTTTATTATAAATTTGAATCTAAGGCAGCTTATATATTAGATTTATATTTAATATTGTTATTTAATAATTTAAAATAGACATTAGTCTATTTTATGTCTTCGTAGCTCAGTAGGATAGAGCAATCGCCTCCTAAGCGGTAGGTCATGCGTTCGAATCGCATCGAGGACACCAGTTTAAAAGAAACTTACATTGTAAGTTTTTTTATTAGTATGATATAATAAAAGTAGGTGATATGATGAAAATAGAAAAGATTGTTTCAAATAGTGATAATTTAGAGTTAGAAATATGTATTATGGAACCAACTGGTAAAGCAAAGGGCATTATACAGTTTTCACATGGTATGGCTGAGCACAAAGAGAGATATTATAATTTTATGGAGTATTTGACTAAATGTGGATATATATGTGTAATACATGATCATAGAGGTCATGGAGCTAGTATAAATAAAATGCTTGGTGATTTTAATACAGAGGATATTAACTATATTGTAAATGATTTATATCAGGTTACCTGTTATGTTAAAAACTTGTATAAAAATTTAGATGTAATTTTATTTAGTCATAGTATGGGGACATTAGTATCGAGGTGCTATTTACAAAAATATGATTCTAGTATTAAGAAGATTATTTTATGTGGGCCTCCTACATATAATAATATGTCTAATTTGGCTATTATATTGGCTAATATTACAAAACCATTTTATAAAAATAGACCTAATAGATTATTAAATAAGTTAACGTTTAGTTCTTATAATAAAGGAATTAATATTGAAAATGGTTGGATATGTAATAATAAAGATGCTGTAGAAGAATATAATAATGATGAGTTATGTGGTTATATATTTACTACTAATGGATTTATTAACTTGTATAAGTTGATGAAAAATTCATTTAATAAGAAAAACTTTAAAGTATTAAATAAAGATTTGAAAATACTTTTAATAGCTGGTGAACTTGATCCTGTTATACAAAGTAAAGAAAAATTTTATCAATTAAAAGTTTTTTTAGAAGATCTTGGGTATAAAAATATTGAATGTAAGTTATATAGTAATATGAGACATGAATTATTAAATGAAAAAGATAAAAAAGTAGTTTATAAAGATGTATTGGATTTTATAGAAAAAAATAAGTAAATTTTACTTATTTTTTTATTAAACTATCTTCTAACATATCTATAGGTTTATCTATATTCATTATTTCTAGTATAGTAGGAGCTATGTTAGATAATTTTCCTTTTTTAAGCTTATATTTTTTATCAGTTATAATTAATGGAACTTTGGATGTTGTGTGGGAAGTTATTATGTTATTATCATCATCTAACATATATTCACTGTTTCCATGATCAGCGGTTATAATCATTGTTATATTATTAGTATTACAGTGTTGATATAGTTTTCCAATACATTCGTCTACTACTTCTACTGCTTTAACAGTTGCATCAAAAACACCTGTATGTCCAACCATATCACCGTTAGCAAAGTTAAGTACGGTAAAGTCATAATTATCAATAATACTAAGTAGTTTATCGGTTATTTTATAGGCACTCATTTCTGGCTTTAAATCATATGTAACAACCTTAGGAGACGGTATTAAAACCTTATCACAATTATCTAGATCTTTATTCATTCCTCCATCGAAAAAGTATGTAACATGTGCATATTTTTCTGTTTCTGCAATTCTAAGTTGCCTATATCCTAGGCTTGATATGTATTCGCCTAAAGTATTATTAAGTATTTGCTTATTAAAAGCATTTTTGCATATAACTTCATCACTAACTGGCATCATTGTAACTAATTTAACATTTTTAAACTTCTTATGTGGGAATTCATTAAAACTTGGATTAGTAATAGATTTAAATATTTGTCTTAATCTATCTGGTCTAAAATTAAACGTTATAAGACCATCATTATTACTAATAATTCCTTGTTTATCAAATAACATAGGTTTAATAAATTCGTCAGTAATTCCCTTATTATATGAATCTTCTAAATACTTTATTGGATCTTTTTTTGTTTTTCCTAATCCATTTACTATTACATCAAAACATTTTCTTGTTCTATCCCAATTGTTATCTCTATCCATTGCATAGTATCTTCCTGAAATGCTTGCGATTGATATGTCAGGATATTTTTCTTTTAAATCTTTTATATAATTTACCGCACTAGTAGGGCTAGTGTCTCTACCATCAGTAAATATGTGTAAATAGACATTATCTATACAAAACTGTTTTACTATATCTAATAATTTATATAAATGATTAATATGTGAATGAACACCACCATCACTCAGTAGCCCTAGTATGTGTAATTTAGATTTATTAGTTTTGATATGGTTAAATATATCATTAAAAGCTTGATTATTTATAAAATTATTCATTTGATTATTAATATATGTAAGCGGTTGATATACAATTCTTCCAGCGCCTATATTTGTATGTCCAACTTCACTATTACCCATCTGTCCCTCGGGCAATCCTACATCTTTTCCACTTGCATCTAATAATGTATGTGGATATAGATCAAGTAAGTTATTTAGATTATCAGTTTTTGCACTGTAAACTGCATTTCCATGCTTTTCTTTTCTTATTCCTACACCATCCATTATACATAATAGAACTTTTTTCATATTATCACCCTCATATTCTATTAATATTTTATCATATTTTATAAAAAAATTATATAAAAAAGATAATTGTTAATCAATTATCTTTTTTATTTTATTCTTAACTTTATTTGATTTTAATTTTAGTAGAGTTTGTTGTTGAACTGTTCTAAAGGTTGTATTATCCCAATTAAACTTCTCCTTAATTTCTCTTGGTTCCATAACTTTTCCACAAAATCCGTATCTTAGTAGTATATAGTTTGTTTCTCTTTCATTAAAATATAGACTTAATATATTATAAATACATCTTTTTAATTCATCTTTTGTTAGATTATTAATTACTTCATCTTCTAAACTATAGCCTTCTAATGTGTTTAAATTATCATTTGTATTTACTTCAATAGGAATAAACTTTAGATATTTTTTTGTAGATTCTTTAGAATTTAAATTATCAATAATATTATTAAGTTCTTTATTATTGGGATTTCTTGCATATGTATCATTAAATTTATTTATTTCTCTTACTATTCTTTTTCTATTTTCTTCTAAATATTCTGGTAAATGTATTTGACTATCAATAACGTATTTGTACCTTTGAATATCCCTTATTATATATGGGGTTGCATAAGTAGAGAAGCTAATATTTAAATTAGGGTTAAATTTTTCTAAGGCGTTTAGAAGCGCTAAAGAACCAACTTGTATATATTCTTCGTACTCATAATTGTTATTAGACCATTTAAAAGCAATTGATCTAACTAGGGCTTGAAAATTTAGTAGAGCCTTGTTTCTCAATTCGATATTATTTGTATTTTTGTAATCTTTAATTAAGCTTAAAACTTCATCTTTTGATAAATAAGTCATCAAATCACCTTTAAATATAATAGCACATATTTATAAATTGTCAATTGAAAAAATAAATTAAATGTGTTATTATGTATAAGTAAAACAACATAAGTACAGTATTTAGTAGTTATTATTCTAATTATTAAATATGTATTTTATAAATTTTTATTTTTGTACTATAATAAGAAAGGTGATAATATGTTTTTTAAGTATTTATTTATATTTGCACTGTTTTCATTTGTAGGATGGTTAATGGAGTTTACTTATAGGAGTATAGTTCATAAAGCAGTAGTAAATCCCGGCTTTATGACAGGCTGTGTTGTTCCTCTTTATGGATTTGGAGCTCTTATTTTAACACTTTTATGTGATGTTTTACCTAGACCTGATTGTGTAGGTAATGTTTTGATTATATTTTTTGTATCTATGTTAGCTTTAACACTTCTTGAACTTTTTTCAGGATATACAAATAAGAAGTTTTATAACTTAACTCTATGGGATTATTCTAAGGAAAAGTTTAATTTTAAAGGTTATATTTGTTTAAGATTCTCTATAATTTGGGGACTTTTAGCGCTCTTATTTTCATATTTTATTTATCCAAGTTTAGATAGTTTAGTTAGTGGCTTTTTATCTAATTCTCAAAGCTTATTTTATATCGGCTTGTTCTATGGAGTATTTTTAGTAGATTTAGCAGCTTCTGTTGATTTATCTAGAAAGGTTCATCAATATGCTGTTAATATTAGTCAAACAGTAAATCTAGAAAAGTTAAGACTTGATTTAAAGTTACAACAAAATAGAAGAAAATTTGTTAATAGTTTTTATCCTTATATAACTACTAATCAATATTTAAGGGAAAAAATTAATGAAATAAAGGAAAATAAAAAGAACTAATATAGTTTTTTTTTTGTAATTATGTTAATATATATATAAGGAGATGAGCTTATGAATATACTACCTGCAGATACTTTTATAGTAGTTAATAAAACTATTTTAAGTGAAAAAGATAGGAATGTTTTATTGCTGTTATATCAGCCCATAATAGGCTCAACTTCAATCTCTCTTTATTATACTCTTTGTTCATATTTAGATAAAACAGATACATTATCTAATGAGTGGACACATCATCACATACTTACAAATATGATGATATCAATAAGAGAGTTTATGGACGCGAAATGTAAATTAGAAGCTTTAGGTCTTATTAAGACGTATTTAAAAAAAGGAAATATAAATAATTACGTTTATGAGATTTATTCTCCTATATCAGCTTCTGAGTTTTTAAATAACCCTTTACTTAATATGGCACTTATTAATTCATTAGGTAAACTTGAATATGATAGAACTGCTTCATATTTCAAATTACCTAAGATTAATTTAAGGGAGTATGAGGATGTATCTAAAAAGTTTAGTGATGTTTTTGCCTTTTCATCAACTCCGATTAATGATAATTTGGTGTATGATATAAAGAAATCACGTTATAGAAAATTGGAAATATTATCTAAGATAGATATTAATACTATTTTAGAGCTTATACCGGATGAGATGTTGAATAAAAAATCTCTTACTAAAGAAACAAAGGAGTTTTTATATAAGATATCATTTATTTATAATTATAATACTGATAATATGGTAGATTTAATTAGAAACTCAATTACTATAAAACATACAATAGATAAAAAATTATTAATGGAGAATGCGAATAAGTATTATAGGTATGATAATTTAGGTAAGCTTCCTAGCATTGTATATAAGAATCAACCTGAATACTTAAGAAGAGAAGTTAGTGATACTTCTAATAGAAGTAGAATGATTAATTTATTTGAAACAACTTCTCCTTATGATTTTATCAAGAGTAAATATAAAACGGGTAATCCAACTGCAAGTGATTTATCTATAGTAGTATATTTACTTGTCGATTTGAATTTAAAACCTGGAGTTGTAAATGTATTAATTGATTATGTACTTAAGATTAATAATAATAAGTTAATTAAGTCTTTTGTAGAGGTGATAGCAGCTCAATGGAGTAAAAGTGGTATTGAGACCGTTGAAGATGCTATGAAATTGGCTGAAGGAGAGTATAAAAGAAGAAATAAGATACAAGCTAAAAAGACATCTAAAGTAGTAAGTAAGACTCCAAATTGGTTTGACAAAGAAATAGAGGAAAAAAAGGCAACTAAAGAAGAAATAGAGTTATTAGAAAGTCGTATGAAAAGAGGTTAATATATGCATAATGTATTAAAAGATATGCCCGAATTAAAAGATTTCAACTTGAATGACGAATATGAAAAGTCTTTGAATGATCCAAATTTTAAGGCTATAGCTCGTTCTCTTAAGATGGGTGAAGAGATTTTGAAAAAATATACTTCTTTAATAGAAGAATGCGCTAAAGAATATGGTAATTGTAAGAATTGTAAGGGTATATTAGAGTGTAAGAATAAAAAAGAAGGATATTGTTATTTGCCTAGAAATGTTGAAGGTAGAATAGAGTTTGTTTATAAACCATGTAAATACAAAGAAGTTCTTTTAAGAAAGTATGAGTATCAGGATAATGTTAAGTATTATAATACGCCTTTGTATGTAAAAGATGCTTCTCTTAAAAGTATATATAAAACCGATAAGAATAGGTTTGAAGTTATTAATTGGCTTATGGATTTTCTTGATAATTATGAAAAAGAAGGTAAAGGTAAAGGTCTTTATTTGAATGGTAATTTTGGTTGCGGTAAAACATATTTAATAGCTGCTATATTTAATGAACTTGCACACCACAATTTTAAAAGTAGTATAATTTTTTGGCCAGAGTTTTTAAGAAGTGCTTTTTATGATGATTTTAATTCTAAATATGAATATGTAAAAAAAGTTCCACTTCTTTTGATAGATGATATAGGTGCGGAAGGTTTAACTGCTTATAATAGAGATGAAATATTATGTCCTCTTTTACAATACAGAATGGATAACAATTTGACAACATTTTTTACATCTAATCTTAATTTAAAGGAATTAGAAACTCATTTATCTATAACTAAGAGTGGTGTAGATGAGGTTAAAGCTAAAAGAATTATATCAAGAATTGAACAATTAACTGATAATAAAGAAATGATTAGTAAAAATTTAAGAAAGTAAGAAGCGTTTGCTTCTTTTACTTTATTTTTATTTTAAAATGTAGTAAAATAATATTATAGGTGATAAAGTGAAATTATTTGATAAATTTAAAAATATATTAAGTAAGAATAAAGAAGAGGTAGAAGATTACTCTAAAGGTCTTGAAAAGACAAGAGTTGAATTTACTAATAAGTTGGGTATATTAAATAAAAAATATAAAAAAATAACTGATGAGTACTTTGAAGAATTAGAAGAGGTTTTAATAAGTGCGGATATTGGTGTCAATACTGTTATGGATTTTATTGATAGATTAAGAAAAAGAGTAAAAAGAGAATCTATTACTAATACTTTAGAGCTAAAAGAAATTATAATTGATGAGATGTTTATTATATATGTTAACAATGATATAGTTGTAAACAAAATTAATTATGCTAAAGAAGGTCCTACTGTTGTTTTGTTTGTAGGTGTAAATGGTGTGGGTAAAACTACTACTATAGGTAAAATAGCAGATAAACTAAAAAAAGAAGGAAAGAGTGTATTGTTGGTTGCTGGTGATACTTTTAGGGCTGGTGCATGTGAACAATTAAAAGAGTGGGCACAACGTACTTCGTCCTTGTTTGTAAGTAGTGAGTCTAAAGATCCATCTAGTGTTGTTTTTGATGGAATTAAAGAAGCTTTAGAAAAAAGTGTTGATGTTGTCTTAATAGATACGGCTGGAAGGCTTCAAAACAAGATTAATCTTATGAATGAGTTAGATAAGATGAATAAAGTTATTAAAAAACAAATACCAGATGCTCCGCATGAGACTTTACTTGTAATAGATGCTACTACTGGTCAAAATGGCATTAGTCAAGCTAAAAGTTTTAAAGAAATTACTGATATAACAGGTATTGTACTTACTAAATTAGATGGTACTGCTAAGGGAGGCATTGTACTTGCTATTAAGGAAAGTGTTAATATACCTGTTAAGTTTGTAGGACTTGGTGAAACTGCAAGGGATCTGAAAACTTTTGATATTGAGAAATATATATATGGATTATTTAAGGATATGTGATTTATGAATACTAAGGTTGTAGATGTTAAATTTATAAATAAGAAACAAATTGGAATAACTTTACAAGTTATATTTAGTGTTTTATTTGTATTATTTGGCTTGTTATATTTGATTAATAAAAGTAATAAAACTATATTTTATATTATAGTATCTTTATTGCTTTTTACTACTGCTTTTAATAATCAGATAACTTATAAAAGAAAATATATGACTGTTATATATATACTTAGTGGATTACTGGTCTTAATAACAACTCTTTTAGAGGTGATTTTATGAATATATATTATATAGAATTATTTGATTATTATGGTGATTTATTTACCGATAAGCAACAAAATTATTTTAAAGATTATTATTTTGATAATTTAACTTTGCAGGAGATTGCTGATAATAATAATGTTTCTAGAAATGCAGTACATAAGAATATAAAGGATATTATATCTAAACTAGATGATTATGAATCAAAATTAAATTTATATAAAAATAAAAAGAGTATAGAAAGTATTATATCTAATTTAGATTCTGATATAAAAGAAAGAATAAGAGAATTTATTTAAGGGTGATAAAATGTTTGGTAAAATAGTGTATATTAGCGATACAATAGCGCATATAGAGGTTCCGGATGGTTCTTTAATAAATATGGATTTAATGAATATGCATGTTGTTTTTGAAGATAAAGAAAGAAAAGTACTCGGGGAAGTAGAAGATGTATCTGAAAAAATTATTAAGGTTAATTTTTTAGGAGAAATTATAGATGGTAAATTTGTAGGTGGTGTGCTTAGAAAACCAACTTTAGAAGCAAAAATTAGATTGGTGAATTCTGATGAGTTAAAGCTGATTACAGGTGAAGAAAAAGAGGGAATGTTTAGACTGGGTGTTAGTCCTCTTTATAATGATGCCCCTATAATGGTTAATATAAATGAATTATGTAGTAATCATTTAGCTATCTTTGGTAATACTGGTTCTGGTAAGAGTTATGGTGTCGCATCTTTTATACAAAGCTTGTTTTATAATAGAAATTTTACACCTTATCGTGCTAATTATATGATTTTTGATGCGTATGGAGAATATCATAATGCATTTGAAAGACTAAGTGAGGTTAATCCAAATTATCAGTTTAAGTATTATACTACTAATAAAAATGATACCGATGGAGAACTTATTAGAATACCTTTGTGGCTAATGGATATAGATGATTATGCTTTACTTTTAAATGCTGAAAAGCATTCTCAATTACAAATTATTGAGAGAATGATTAAGTTAGCTCGTATAATATCTTATCAAAATGAAGAAGCTACTAAGTATAAAAATAATTTAATAGCGAAGGCAATATTAGACGTGCTTTATACTAATCAAACTGCATCGGCTAAGAGGAATGATATTTTTTCTATAATAGCAGGATGTAGTACTAAAGAGTTTAATTTAGAATCTCCTATACAAGGTATAGGATATACTAGAAAGTTTAGAGAGTGTTTTACAATAGATAGAAGTGGAGAATTTACAGAAAGTGTTTTGATAACTCAGTATATTACTAGTTTTATAGATGAAAAATTAGATAATTTTGAGGCTCCTAATGATCATTATTTTTCGATGGATGATTTGGAACATGCTTTAAATTTTACACTGATTTCTGAAGGATTTTTAAGAAATGATAAATTATATGATGAAGCTATAACTTTAAAGGTTAGACTTCATTCACTTGCAATTAGTGAGGCTCATGAATATTTTAGTTATCCATCTTATATTAATTTAAATGGATATATATCAAGTTTAGTTACTAAAAATAATAGAAAGTCTCAAATAGTTAATTTTAACTTAGAAGAAATAGATGATAGATTGGCTAAAACAATAGTTAAGATTTATTCTAAGATGTTGTTTGATTTTACTAAGAATTTTAAAATTAGAGGAGCTATACCATTTCATATTTTATTAGAGGAGTCTCATAGATATGTACAAAATGATACTGATAATTTTTTGTTAGGCTATAATATTTTTGAGAGAATAGCTAAAGAGGGAAGAAAATTTGGAGTTATTTTGAATCTTGTTTCTCAAAGACCAGTAGAACTTTCTGAAACTGTTATATCTCAAATAAATAATTTTCTTATATTCAAGATGACTCATCCAAGAGATTTAGAATATATTAAGAAGATGTTGCCCAATATGAGTGCAGATATTATGGAAAAACAAAAAAGTTTACAACCTGGTATGTGTGTAGCTTTTGGTAGAGCTTTTAAGGTTCCGATGATAATTAAAATGCCACTTCCAAATCCAGTACCTTCTAGCAGTAACGTAGATATTGTAAGTGTTTGGAAATAGAGGTAGAAAGTTTGAAAAAAGTATTATTCTTTATAATTATTAACATGATGTTTTTGTTTAATGTAAATGCGATTGAGATTAATTCTAAAAATGCATATATATACAATATGGATACTGATAAAGTGTTGTATGAAAAAAATAGTGATGAAGAAATTAAAATAGCTTCACTTACTAAAATTATGACAGCGCTTATAGTTATTGAAAATAATAATGATTTAAATAAAGAGGTAACTATTCAAGATTCAGATTTGAGAGATATGTATGAATATAGTACTGCTGGCTTTCAAGCAGGCGATGTTTTAACACTCAAAGATGTATTGTATGGAATAATACTACCCTCGGGATCTGATGCTGTTAATGCGGCAGTAAGAATAACCACAAAAAATGAAAAAGATTTTATAGATCTTATGAATCAAAAAGTAAAAGAGTTAGGTCTTACTCATACTCATTTTTCTAATGCTATAGGTAAGGATGATGATAATTATTCTACTGTATCAGATTTATGTGCAATACTTAATTATGCTTTGAAGAATGATAAATTTAGAGAGATTTATACTAATCAAGTATACAATATAGAATCATTAAACTTGAATTTGTATGGCCCTTTTGAAAAAGCTAAAACTAAGTATGATATAGATTTAGATTATATAAAAGGTGCTAAATCAGGTTATACTACGGAAGCAAAGCATACTATGTCTTCTTATAGTGATTCAAATGGTTTTAATATATTAGTAGTAACTGCTTTTGCTGAGAATTATAAAAAAGTTCTTGAAGATACAGATATTTTATATAAATATGTATATGATAATTATGAAAATATTGATTATGATATATCGTTTAATATAGATATTATAAATAGTGATACTAAGAAATATAGTGTTATTATGAAACCTAAGTTGTTTATAAATAAGAATTATGATGAATCTAAACTTACATATAAATATGAGGGTAAAGATAAGATTAATTATTTAATTAAAAAGGGAGATAAGTTAGGAACTGTTAAGATTTATTATGATGGAAAAGTAATTGATGAAGAAAATGTATTTTTAAATAAAAAAATAACTTATCAAACAAGAGCTTATTATAAACCAATTATTATTGCATTATCCTTAATATTATTATCTTTAATATTGTTTATAATAATAAGTAATATCAAGAGAAAGAAAATAGAAAAAAGAAATAGAATAATAATAGAAGATGTTATAAAAGAAGAAAATAATGTTGAAAGTAGAATTAATAATTTGAAGCAGACTCTGGATATAGAGGTATTCTTTAAAAATATTAGTTTAGTATCTGATATTAAAGAAAGAGAACGTATGGAAATAGACTTTATAGATAGAAGTTTTGAAAATACAGATTACACTAATCTTAATTGTTTAAGTGATTTATATACTAAATTTAAACTATATAGAAATAAAATTAGTGATAATGCATATACTTATTTTGCTAAAACAATGAAATACTGTTTAAAGAATATGAAATAATATGGACATCATCCATATTTTTTTGTATAATTAAGTAGGTGATTATATGTTTGAAAATTTATCAGATAGATTACAAAATGCAATAAAAAAAATAAAGGGTTATGGACGTATAACAGAGGATAATATTAGTGAAATAACTAGAGAGATTCGTTTAGCACTATTAGAAGCGGATGTTAACTATAAGGTAGTTAAAGAATTTATAAATAATGTTAAACAAAAAGCTCTTAATACAGATGTTAATAAAAGTTTAAATCCTTCTGAACAGTTTGTTAAGATATTAAAGGATGAATTAGTTTCTTTATTAGGAAAAGAAAAATCGGACTTATATACAAGTGGAAATCCCAGTATACTTATGCTGGTTGGACTTCAAGGAAGTGGTAAAACTACTACTATAGGTAAACTTGCTAATTTACTTAGAAAAAAATATAAGAAAAAACCGTTATTAGTGGCTTGTGATGTGTATAGACCAGCTGCTATTGATCAGTTAAAAACTATAGGTAAACAGTTAGGTATAGAGGTTTATGATGAAGGAAAGGGTAATCCTGTTGATATAAGTAATAATGCTATAAAATATGCTAAAGAAAATAAATATGATTATGTTTTAATAGATACAGCTGGAAGACTTCACATAGATGAAAATCTTATGAATGAGCTTAAAAATATTAATGAGAGTATAAACCCTGATGAGATTTTATTAGTTTTAGATAGTATGGTAGGTCAAGATGCAGTAAACGTAATAGAAGGATTTAATAATGAATTGCCACTTACTGGAGCTATACTTACTAAATTAGATGGTGATACACGTGGTGGTGCTGCACTTTCTATTAGGCATTTAACTCATGTGCCAATTAAATTTATAGGAATATCTGAAAAATTAGATGGACTGGATGAGTTTTATCCAGATCGTATGGCTAATAGAATATTGGGTAATGGGGATTTAATGTCAATGATAGAAAAGGCAGAAGAAGTTATAGACCAAGATGAAGCTATAGAAACTGCAAAAAAGATGAAACAAGGAAAATTTGATTTAGATGATTTTTTAAAAACATTTAAACAAATAAAAAAATTAGGTCCACTTGAAAATTTGATTAAACTAATACCTGGTGTTCCAAAAGAATTAAAGAGTGTTAAGGTAGATCCAAGGGATATAGCGCATATAGAGGCTATTATACTTTCTATGACTCCATATGAAAGACAACACCCAGAAGTCTTAAAAGCGAGTAGAAAACAGAGAATAGCAAAAGGTTCTGCTAGAAGTGTTGAAGAAGTAAATAGATTACTTAATCAGTTTGAGCAAATGAAGAAAATGATGAAAATGATGAAAAATGGTAATATGAAGATGCCTTTTTAGAAAAAATCTATTGTAAAAAATAGATTTTTTTTGTATAATTGTTATAGATTAAAAGATAAAAAGTAGGGATATTATGAAAGTTGTTTTATTTAGTGGTAATATATTGCAAAAAATGATACTTCCTAACAAAATTGAGGGAAGTTTTTTGCTGACTGATGAGCTTTCAAATGTTAATTTGGTTAATATAGAAGCTGTAAATAGTCATTGGGTTATGAAAGCTACTGATGATGTTAGAATTTTAATAAATAGGTCTTATCAGAATATGATAGAATTGCAATCAAACACTTTTTATACTTTGGAGTACAATAGTGTAAGAAAGACTATTTATGTAGAAGATTCAAAGGAATCATCTGTATGCTATTATAAGGTTGATTCTAATTTATCTTTAACGGTTGGAAATACTCCGGATTCAGATATTTGTTACAATCAGAATTATTTATTCAAAGATTTTGTGAAATTAGATTTATTAGAAGATGGCTGGAATGTGACTATCACAGATAAATCTTCAGTTTACGCTAATGGTATTTTATTAAACAAAGCATCAAGTAAATTAAATTTTGGTGATAGTTTATTTGTATTAGGAATGAAAATAACCTTAATTAAGGGTATGTTGGCAATAAATAATCCATCAAATTTAGTTAAGGTAAATAATTCAAAATTAAAGAAGGTAGAATTTTCTTCAGAATTATATAATATGCGTGAAGCAGCAGAAAGTGATTCTATTAAAGAAGTTGACTTATATACTGATGATGATTACTTTTTTAAAAAACCAAGATTTAGAAGGTTTATTGAGACGTATGATTTAACAATAACTCCACCACCAAAAAGAGCTGAGAAAGAAGAAATGCCTTTTATACTTGTGGTTGGACCAATGCTTACTATGGCAGTTGTATCAATTGTAATGGTGTTGAACGTTGTTACAAAGCTTGTATCTGGTCAACAAGCTTTATCACAAGCTTTACCAACTTTAATATCTTCTGGTGCAATGCTATTGACAAGTCTATTATGGCCAAATGTTACTCGTGTTTATCAAAAAAAACGAGAAAAAAGAAAAGAAGCAGAAAGAAAAAAACTATATCATGCTTATATAGATAAAAAAACAAAAGAGATTAATGATGTTGCGATTGACCAATTGCAAATATTAAAAGAAAATTTGATAACTGTTAAAGAGTGTGAAAGTATAATCTTGGGCAAAAAAAGGAATTTGTGGGAAAGAAGAAATGATCAAAAAGATTTTTTAACTGTAAGACTAGGCATTGGAAAAGTTCCTTTGGATTTAAATGTTAATCTTCAAGAAGAAGATTTCAGTATGGAAGTTGATGAACTTAAGGAAGAAATTAATAAAATAGTAAATGAAACTAAAGTTCTTCCCGAGGCACCAGTAGGATATTCATTTTTAAATAAAAAAGTAACTGCAATTATGGGAAATCAAAAAGAAACACCATCATTTGTTGATAATTTATTAATTCAATTAACTGCTTTTCATAGCTATGATGATTTGAAAATAGTCTTTATGGTTAGTAAAAAGAATTTACCTAATTGGGAAAAATATAAAGAAATACCACATTGTTTTAGTGATAATAAACAAATTAGATTTTTTGCTGATGATATTGAAAATATTAAATATATAAGTTCTTATTTAGAACAGGAATTTATTGATAGAGCAAATAATGAAGGATTAGATGAAATTGAAACAGAAATTTCAGAAAAAACTTTTTCACCTTATTATTTAATAATAACAGATGATTATCCAATGATTAGAAAAGTTGGTATTGTTGATAAAATTTTGAGTTTTAGAGGTAATTTAGGCTTTGGAATGATTTGTGTTGAAAATAGGTTAGGTAAATTACCTAGTGAATGTGTAGACTTTATTTCTATCGAGGGTACGGGTAGTATACTTTCTACGGATATAAATAATTATAGTCAACAAGAATTTAAAAAAGAAATCGATTATAATATAAGAGTAAATGAGTGTTGTTCTACAATATCAAATGTTCCAATTGAATTTATAGAAGATTTAAGAAATTTACCAACAACTTTAGGTTTCTTAGAAATGTATAATGTTGGTAAAGTTGAACAGTTAAATGCATTGAATAGATGGAGATTAAATAATCCAATAAAATCTTTGAGAGCTCAAGTAGGTATAAATGACGAAGCAAATCCCATATATTTAGATTTACATGAAAAATATCATGGACCACATGGACTTATAGCTGGTACAACAGGATCGGGAAAATCAGAGTTTATAATTACATACATATTATCAATGATTGTTAATTATAGTCCTAATGAAGTAGCATTCATTTTAATAGATTATAAAGGTGGCGGACTTGCAGGTGCATTTGAAAATAAAACGCAAGGAATAAGGCTTCCACATTTAGCAGGAACTATAACTAATTTGGATAAAGCTTCATTAAATAGAACATTGGTAAGTATACAATCAGAATTAACAAGAAGACAAGCAAAATTTAATGAAGTAAGAGATAAACTTGGAGAAAGTACGATAGATATATATAAATATCAAACTTTTTTTAGAGAAGGTAAGATCGATGAACCAATGCCTCATTTATTTATAATAAGTGATGAATTTGCGGAGTTGAAAAGTCAGCAACCTGAATTTATGGATGATTTAATATCAGCAGCACGTATTGGACGTTCGCTTGGAGTACATTTAGTTTTAGCTACTCAAAAACCAAGTGGTGTTGTAAATGATCAGATATGGTCAAATACTAAATTTAGGGTTTGCTTAAAAGTTCAAGATAAGTCTGATAGTCAGGAAATGTTAAAACGTCCTGAGGCTGCTGAAATAACTAATGCAGGTAGATTTTATTTACAAGTAGGAAATGACGAGATATTTGTTTTAGGACAATCTGGATACGCCGGATTACTTTATCAAGGAACTGACTCAGTAAAGAAAAAGTATGATAGATCTATATCTTTTATAGATAGTGTCGGAAATGTCATTAAAAACTTATCTGATGTCAAGGAAGTTCAAGTAGTTAAGAATCAAGGGGATGAATTATCAAATATAATGAAGTATATATGTGATTTAGCTAAGAAAGAAAATGTTAAAGCTAGAAACCTTTGGTTAGATGCAATACCAGGTGATATATACGTAGATGAAATAACTAGAAAGTATAATTTTTCTGACGAAACAGTTACAGCTATAATTGGTGAGTATGATGCTCCATCAAAACAGTATCAAGATATTTTGACTTTACCTTTTGATGAAGATGGAAATACTCTTATATATGGTAATACTAGTCAGAATAGGGAAACTATGATTTCAACTATAATATACTCCTTATGTACTAGATACAAAACTGAAGCTGTAAATATATATATGGCAGATTTTGGATCGGAATCATTGAGGGTACTTTCAAAGTTTCCTCAAGTAGGTGATATAATTTATTCATCTGAAAAGGATAAATTAACAAAATTATTTTCATTGATAAATGAAGAAATTAATTATAGAAAAAAACTATTTGCTGATTATAATGGTGAGTATAAGTTATATTGTAGAAATTCAGGTAAAAAGGTTCCTTTGAAAATAGTTATAATAAATAACTATGATTCCTTTAAAGAGAATTATCCTGCATTTGAAGATTTGCTAGTAAAGCTTACTAGAGAAGGTTCTCGTTATGGAATATTATTTATTATATCAGCTACTAATTCAAGAAGTGTTTATAGTAAGTTGGAACGTAATTTTAGTCATTCTTTTGTATTGGATATGCAAGATAGATCTGATTATATAGACATACTTGGTAAGATTGGCAATATCTTTCCTGCAGAGTATGATGGTAGAGGTTTATGTAAATTGGATGGGATTTATGAATTCCAAACAGCTCAAATTACTGAGCCGGATAATCTTGTAGAATTTATTAAAAATAAAATAACAGATATTTCTAATAAGTGTCCTACAAGAGCTCCTAAAATACCGGCCTTACCAGAAATTGTTACGATTGATATGTTAAAGCCTGTTATGACTAATATTAATGCTTTGCCTATAGGTATATTAAAACAAAAGTTAAAAGTAACTTCATATAATTTCTTTAATGATAAGGCAACGATAATAAGTGCAAAAGATGTTTCTTACTGTACGGAATTATTAAAAACTATAATATATGGAGTGCGTCAATTAAATA
The DNA here is from genome assembly GCA_934130235.1 of uncultured Bacilli bacterium. GTDB lineage: Bacteria > Bacillota_I > Bacilli_A > RF39 > UBA660 > UMGS1613. The sequence continues at coordinate 18,144 of CAKOXU010000003.1, read as the reverse complement.
ATATGGTTGTTTTACTTGACACGGAACAGCAATTTTCATCAATAGGTGATACAGTAAATACTTATTCAGATAAAAATTTTGAGGAATTTATTCTTCAATTTGAAAAATTTTTAGATAAAGAAATTGATGGTAAAAATATTAAAGTTTTATTTATAATAGCAGGTTTAGAAAAATTCCAGGGAAGCTTAGATCAAAAGAAATTCAAGGGATTCTTTAATGGAATAAAAACTCTTCCTAATGTAAATTTGGTATTTGTAGATTCTGGATTTAAATTAAAGAAAGTAGGATTTGAACCTTGGTATACAGCATGTACAAATAATTCAAATGGTATTTGGGTTGGCCCAGGATTTATGGAACAAACAATAATATCATGTAATGATTATAATAATAGATTTAAGGAAAGAATAAACAAACAATTTGCATGGATTGCAAAAAATGGAGAAGCAGAATTGATAAAAATTGTTGGAGAAAAGGAGCAAGAGGATGAAGAATAAAGTTCTTATAAAAATATATGTTCCGACAATAGATGAGGAATATGAGTTATATATTCCAATAAATGAATCGGTAAAGAAAGTATTAGAATTAATAGTTAAGTCTATTTATGAGTTATCTGATTCTAGTTTAGATAAAAGTGTTAACCATTATTTAATGGATCCAAACACTGCTACGATTTATAATAATTTTCAAATAATTCGTGAAACAAATATTAGAAACAGTAAAAAGGTGATTTTAATTTAATCACTTTTTTATTTTTTTTCATAATAATTGTTAGAATTATATATTTTGTGTTTATCTTATCTTATTTTGGTATTTAATTTGTAAAAAAAATGATTTTTTGAAAAAAAGACTTGTTTTTTTTTTTTTTTTTTTGATATGTTATATATAGATAGTAGATAGCTGCTATTAATATGGAGGATTTATATGATAGGTGTTAATATTGATGTAATTGATTCGCTAATTAAAAAGAATAACATGTATTTGCAAGCATTTAATACTGATGCAAGAAAATTGTTGGGTTCAATGAATGAATTGACTCAGTGTTATTCTGGTAAAAGTTTAGAGTATTTATTTAGAGAGCCACTAAATGAAATGATAAAAATTCAATCTATTTCAAAATTAATACAAAATTATTCGACAATTTTGTCTGGTGCTAAAGCAAGTTATCAGACACAAGATCAGATTGTTAAACAACAAGTTGATCATATAAATGCTCAGTTTTAAGGAGGGAAAAGAGTATGGCATTAGCAATAGGATATAATGTAAGTAAAGCTAATGAATTAATGCAAGACATTAATACAGCATTTAAGAATTTAGAGGGTAAAATTTATAGTAACTGGCCAACATTAAGAACCAAGTTACAAACTGAATGGGTTGGTGAAGATGAGCAAGATTTTGAAACAAAATTTGCTGAAACTATTTGTAATATGTATGTAAATGCAGGAAATGTGGCTCAATATGCAATTAACATAATTGAAAATGTAACTAATGAATGGTATAAGTTTCAACAAGGAAACACTTTAAGTGGAGATGCTTCTACTGGTAATTCTGGAGGATTTTTAGGAATTGGTGGAAATAAATTTAATTTAGATGTTCCTAAAATTAATCCAAATGAAAAAATTATTCAAGCACAATTAGTACAATTAACTGATTCAACTGATAGAGGACTTACATCTGAAAGTAGTGCAACTAATATTAAAAGTAGTGTTGAAGAATTTGTTAATCAAACAAAAAATGATACTAAGGCATTATTTGATACAATCGACACAGGATCTGCATTCTTTGGTTCTCAAACAAGTGCAATTAAATCATTAATTGAAAAGGCAGGAGAATCAATTTCAACAGTTACAGTTGCTGTTAAAAATTTATATGATGCATTAGATACATTGGCAAATACTAACTATACAACATCTAATGATAATGTTTCAAGTTCAATTTCAAGTGATGCAATTACCAATATGGAAACTCAAGTAGAAGATGCCGTTGGAACTTCTAGATGGAGCTAAGAATAGTAATATAATTACTATTTTTAGATAAGCGTTAGATATATCTAACGCTTATCTAAAGGTGGTAAATAAATATGGACAATGAACAATTATTAATTCAAATGAAAAAAGTAAAAAATAATCTGAATATGATTAAATCAAATTTAAGTAAAGCAGAACAATTATTAAATGAATCAATACTTATCAATAATTCTACTTTTCAAATTGAAACTTTTAATGACTTAAATAATAGAATTGTAAAACAAGTTAATAATCTTAATACTAAGATAATAAAAGAATTAACTAATTTATAGGAGCTAATATGACGTATTTTAAATTATCTATACCAAAACTTAATGAATCAATAGATCAATATAGAAATCAAAAAAAACATGTTTTAGAAGATGTTTCTTTTGTGTATAAATCATTAGGATATGTTGATTCAAGTTGGAATGATTCTAATTCAGCAAGTTTTGTAAATAAGCTGAAACAAGATAAATATCAATTAAGTGAGTATTTTTCATATCTAGATACTTTATATTCTGAAATTGAATTATTTAAAAATGGCATTGAAGATATATGTCATAAATATGGATATAAAAGGAACAATTTGGAGTTAAAATTTGATGATACAGAAATTACTGATATTAAGAAGTATTTAACTGATTCAATATCTCTTCTTAATGATTCTTTAAATCGAATTAATGTGTATTCTTTTCCACAAGATTTTGAAAGTATAAATGTTGTTTATACTTTAAGAAGTGAATTAAAGAATATGAAGACAGTAATAAAAACATTAAGTGATAATATTACATTAATGGATAAGAGTATAAGAAATGAATTAAATGATTCAAGATACAGACTAAATAAAAAGATTAATCATAATTATAAATTTACAACTATAGAGTACAATTGGAAGACAAGAGTGGATAAATTAAAATCATATAGCTTATCTGATGTTAGTCAAGATTACGTAATAGGAACAAATAGTGTTAATCTTGGAATTTCTGATAAAGTAGGAGATTTACAGAAACAGAATTTAATTTATAATTCAGCTGAATCTAATGTAAAAGATCTAAATAAAGAAAGTACTAATTTATCGGGACCATCAAATAATTATATGGGATCAGATAATAGTTTTGAATATGAAACTAAATCAAAAATGGATGATTTTAATTCAAGTGTAAATAAAACTTATACAACATCTAGTGATTCTGTAGAAAAATCACAATATAATTTTAATGCTTTTGATGGAAATGTAAAGTACAGTGCTAATGATGAAACTTTAAATATTAAATCTTCAAATGTGGATAACATAAAGAATTCTCGTGATTATAAAGTTTCAGATAATACAATCAATTATACAGGTGAAGAAAGAATTAATTTTAACAATGTGGAAGAATACAATTCTGCATCGAATTCAGTAAATCTTAATAATAATGCCAATATTAATTTTAATGTTGGAAATGCAGATTATAGTATAAATAATAAAAATGTAAATGTTAATACTAATTTAAATCAATAATGGAGGGTAAAAATGAAAAGAGAAAAATTTCTTCCAATAGGAAGTGTTTGCTTATTAAAAGGTGCAAAAAAAAGGGTTATGATAACTGGCTTTTTGGCAACAGGAAAAGAAACAGGAAATAAAACATTTGATTATATGGGATGTATATTTCCTGAGGGTATTTTATCATCTGAACAAAACTTATTATTTGATCATGAACAAATAGATAAAATATTTTATTTAGGGTACAGTGATGATGAACAAAAAGCATTAAGTATAAGATTAAAAGAACTAGATAATAAAAATGAACCAAATGATGGTGAAATACCAGAAATTTCTACAAGTAATAATTCAAATTTACTATAAATTTTTAATGAAAGGGAGAAAGCATGCCAACAATTAGTGGAGTAGGGAATAAATCAAATATTTCTTTTTCGAATAAAAATATTTATAAGGCTACAAATAATTTTATAAATCAGAAAATCCAACAATTTACTGATGCTTTTTCACGTAAAAATGATTATGAAACAATTGATTATAATGCACAAAACGTAACAGAGAACACAACTCAGACAAAAGACAGAAGTATTGTAAGTACATATTTACAAACAAGGGCTACATTTACACTGTCTACAGTTAGCGGAATATTATCCGTTGGTGAGGATATAGCTGATGGTGGGGCTATAGTTTTAGGAGGTTTAACCTCAAAAATAGTAGGTAAATTTGATCCTGAAAAGGGCAAAGCAATAGAAAATAGTGTTTCAGAATTTGTAAAAGAAGATTACATGGATAGACTGTATGACGCAGCGGTAACAACTATTGGTATAGATGAAGATATTGCTTATGGAAAAACTCATACTGCTGGCAATATAGTCGGAAATATTGCTGGATATGCAGCAATTACTTTAACAACAGGAGGAGTTGCAACAGTAGCAATTTCTGGCTTAGCAGCAGCAGGCAATGCAGCTGAAACCGCACTTAATAGTGGCGCTACATTTAATCAAACACTTGCAGTAAGTGCAGTAGCTGGTGCTATTGGAGCGTTATCAGGTGGTGCTTTGGATAAAATAGGAGAAAAGATTTTAATTCAAAAAGTGGTTAATCCAAAAACCTTAGTAAAGTATATTGCTAGTGGTTCATTAGTTTCAATGAGTGAACCCGTTGTTAACAAGGTTACTGAGTATTTAACTTATGGAAAAAATCTTTCTGACAATTTTTTTGATTATTTTAAAGAAACTGGTGGAATTACTAATACACTAATAGCTGGAGCTGTAGGATCATTAAGTGTTGCAGGAAAAGCCTATAAGGGGTATAGTGAAATGAAAAATAATCCTAAATCTTTTGATTCACCTGAGAAATTAGCGATAGAGAAAGAAATTGAACTAAACGAACCTTATGAAATTAAAACAAAAAATTTAACATTGGATCAAAAAAAATTGCTTAAAAAGCTTAAAAATGTGTGTACTAAAAAAACAGGGATGGAATTGGAAAAATTATTTTTTCAAGATGAGTATGTTATAGGACTTCACGGCACTGGAAGTACTGCATTAGGCGATAGAATTTTGTCGAGTGGTCTTAATATGACGCAGCATGGAAACGTGGAGGTTAAAAATTTTGATGATATTAACCTTAAACTTAATATAACATTAATAGAAGGAGAAAAAAGCTTAGGTAAATTTTTAAATTTCTTAGATGTTTTCCGTGGAAAAAGTGCGTATAAATCGTTTAATAAAACTGCAGATGTTGTTATGACTTGTATTCCCAAAAAAGAAATAAATAATGTTTCAAATCTAATGGAAAATGTAAATGGACAAATAAGATTAAAAAATGAATATATTTTAGGGTATGCAAAGTGTTCTCAAGGCTTAATTGGTCATATAAATTATAATTCAAATTCTATAGGATATAAATCAACATTTTCTAATGTTTTAAATGCAGAAAATGTATTTTCTCCTACCGATTTTAAGATAAAAGCTTTAAATGAAGAACTTTCAACTATATTTTCTATTGGTGGTGCTAATGAAAAGTTTTTTAGTCCTACATTAGGAAAGCTCATATCACAAGAAGAATTAAAAAAGATTATTTCATCTAAACACTTTTAACTGTTTTAATAATTAATTTATAAGTATACTTTTTTTCATTGAATCTTGTTCTAAAAAAATAACTTAAAAATCTTTATAAACTTACAAAAAAGGTATTGACAAATACCTTTTTTTATTATATAATTTACTTAGTCTAGAGAGTATAGGACGTGATTCATATTTGAATGTATAAGTAATGCTTATACATTCGCTGATTATATATTATAATTAGTTTTATAATAATAATTTTATTGAATTAAATAGTTCTGTTTAGATATTAAGTAAAAACAATATATAATTAATTTTATATATTCGTGTTTGCTTAATGTCTCTGGAATACGAAAGTAATTCTTACCACTCTAGATTAGTACATGTATTGAAGAAAGAAAACTTCAGGTAGGAATGATTGTGTTGGATACTGATAATATTCAAATAACAATTTTCTTAAAACTAGGAATCAATGGTTTTATCAGAATCATTGATTTTTTGTGTTTTATAGTGTTATAAACTATTCAATTATTATATTCGTTCATATGATAAATTAGATAGGAGGTATTTATGTTATTTAATAGAAATAATTGTTGTTGTGGAAGACAGATGCAACAAGAACAACCTATAATGGAACCTACGATAACTAAGTGTGTGGAGAAGGAATTTCATCATGAGGTAAAGCACTGTTGCCCAATACATACTCATGTAATTAATAAACATATATATACGCATACATATACTCCACAATATACATGTGATGAGGAAAATGTAGTAATTAATAATGATTGTGGTGGATGTCAAGGTAATATGAATAATTTATACTAAAAGTAGTTTAACTACTTTTTTTATGATATAATGAATTAGGTGATTGTATGAAAGCTCTTACTATAAAAGAACCCTGGGCAACTTTAATTATTGATGGTTATAAAAAGTATGAATTCAGAAGTTGGAAAACTAATTATAGAGGTAAAATATTAATTCATGCCGGATTAAGTATAGAAAAAGATATGCTTGAAAGATTTAAAGATTATAATTTAAGTTGTATGTGTGGCTATATAATAGGGGAAGCAACTTTAGTTGATTGTATAAAGGTGGATGACTCTTTTAATGATTATTTATTAAGATTAGATCCTATTGTTTATGGGAGAAATAATCATGTGCAAACTTATGCATGGAAATTAGAAAACGTTAAGAAGTATGAAAAGCCAATAAAAATAAAGGGCAAATTAGGATTGTGGAATTATTAAAAAAGCAGTTTAAACTGCTTTTATATCTACTATTAATTTATCAATATATGAAATAATTTCATCCTTTGTATATTTACTACTTGTACTTAACCAATCTAATATTATATTTACAATACCACCTAAATAGAATTTAAGTATAATGTCTCCAGGAACTTTTAAGTTATTGATATCGCTTTCTTTGAACTTATTTTTCATATCAAGTATTGTTACTTCGTATAATATATCTGTCATTATACTGTTTTTATTGTTAATTATAATAGAATAATATACATCTTTATTTTTTTCTATATGATCCATAAGTATTCTAATTAATTCTATATAATATTCTTTGGGAGAAAGAATATTTTTATTTTTCTCTAAAACCATTAATATATTAGTTTTTAGTTGATTTATAAAGTCTACTAATAGCTCGAATTTATCATTATAGTGTGAGTAAAATGTAGATCTATTTATAAGTGCTTTTGAACATATATCTGATACTTTTATTTGTTCAAATGTTTTATCTTTCATTAATAGTATTAGGGCATCATATATTGCTTTCTTTGTTTTAATAACTCTTAAATCAGTTTTATTTTCCATGTTATCACCTCTTTAAACATTATATACTATTATCAAACAAAAGTAAAGTTAAACATCAAAGTGTTGTTTATATTAATACAATTAATTGAAAGTGTATAAATAACATACACTTTTGCTTTTTTGTATGTGATTTTTTTTTGATGTTGTAATAAAATATTTTATCGGAAGGTGGTTTTATGCGTAAAATTTCTAATTACATTTGTAATCATACTAAACAAATTTTGGTAATAACAATTATAGTTGCTATTTTATCTGTAATAGGTATGATAAAAACTAATGTTAATTATGATATATTGTTATATTTACCAAAAGACAACAAAACTGTTATAGGTCAGAATTTACTTACTGATGAATATGGATTAGGGGCATATTCAGTAGCGGTAGTAGAAAACTTAGATAGTAAAAGTATATTAAAATTAGAAAATAAAATAAAGAATGTTTCTGGTGTGGGAGAAGTTGTGTCTTTATACGATGTAATAGGTACAAGTATTCCTATAGAGGCATTACCGGATGAGATAGTAAGTAAGCTTCATAAAGATAATACTGATTTATTACTTATTACTTTTAATTCTTCAACATCCTCAGAAGAGACAATCAATGCGGTTAAAGACATTAGAAGTGTAGTTGATAAACAGCTAAAAATGAATGGTATGAGTTCTATGGTTCTTGATACAATGAATATATCTGATCAAGAAATGTTTATTTATTTAGTGGTTGCTGTAATACTTTGTATTTTAGTTTTAGAGTTATCTCTTGATTCATATGTTGTTCCAATATTATTACTTTTAAATATAGGATGCGCTATATTGTTTAATTTAGGAACCAACATTTTATTAGGAAGTATTTCATATATAACTAAAGCTTTAGTTGCGGTTTTACAGTTAGGTGTAACTACAGATTTCTCAATATTCTTATATCATTCTTATGAAAGAGAAAAAGAAAAAAGTAAATCATCTAAGGAAGCCATGAGTAAAGCTATTGTATCTACATTTAAATCTATCACAGGTAGTTCGTTAACAACAATATTGGGATTTTTAGCGCTTTGTGGAATGCAATTAACTTTAGGACTTGATTTAGGTATAGTTATGGCAAAAGGTGTAGTATTTGGATTACTTAGTGTATTAACAATTTTTCCAAGTTTGTTACTTGTGTTTGATGATAAGATTACCAAGTATAAACATAAAAAGATTAATTTGAGTTTTAATAAATTAAATAGATTTATAGTAGAAAAACATGTTTTGATATTTATAATATTTTTGATTATTTTGGTTCCATCTTATTTAGCATATAAAAAGGTCGATGTCTATTATAAAATAGATTCATCTTTACCTAAAACATTAGAGAGTGTTAAGGCTAATAAAATTTTAAATGAAAAGTTTGATATAGTTAGTCCTGAAATAATTATATTGGATAAGAGTATTAGTACTAACGATGTGAATAAGTTAATAGATGATTTAAAAAGTATTGATGGTGTATCTTTTGTCTTATCAGAAAGTCAATTAAAAAATATGGGAATAACAGATGATATGTTAGAAGGATCATTTCTAGATAATGATAAATATCAATTAGTACTTCTTAATTCTACTTATGATATAGCAACTGATGAATTGAATAATCAAATAGACGATGTAGATAAAGTTGTGTCTTTGTATGATAAATCTGCTATAGTAGCAGGAGAAGGACCTTTAATGAAAGATTTAATTGAAACAAGTGATGCTGATTTTAATCGAGTTAATACTATATCTATTTTATGTGTGTTTGTAGTATTAGTACTAGTATTAAAATCAATAGTAATACCAATACTTCTTATTATTACTATTGAGTCAGCAATCTTTATTAATATGTCATTCTCATATTATATGGGTAATATTTTACCTTTTGTCGCACCTATTGTTTTGGGTACTATACAATTGGGCGCTACAATAGATTATGCTATTTTATTAACTACAACTTATGTTGATAAGAGAAAAGAAAATACAGATAAACGTAAATGTATGATTGATACACTTAATGAATGTAGTAGTTCTATATTAGTTAGTGGTATGTGTTTCGCATCTGCTACATTAGGATGTTCTTTAATATCAAAATTAAATATGGTTAGTACTATATGTTCTCTTATTTGTAGAGGAGCTATTATAAGTATGTTGGTGGTAATATTTATATTACCTGCAATATTATTAATTTTTGATAAATTATTAATTAGAGGTGATAAAATGAAAAAAGTTTTAAATGTGTTTGTAGTAAGTTTAATGCTAATACCTTTTAATGTATTAGGTCTTACTAAAGAAGAAACTGTATATTCTAAATTAGAAAGTGATGGTAAAGTTAAAAGTACTATAGTATCAGAAAAATTAATTAATGATGAAAATCTTGATACTATAAATGACTATACTAAACTAAATAATATAGTTAATATTAATGGAAATGAAAAGTATAAGTTAAAAAATAATAATTTAGTGTGGGAAGCTAAAAAGAATGATATTTTCTATAAAGGAGAAATTGATAGTGACTTACCTGTTAAGTTAGATATTGTGTATAGTTTAAATGGCAAAATAATGAGTGCTACTGATATGATTGGTAAATCAGGTAGTGTTAAAATAAGTTTAAATTATACTAATATGGATTCACATATAGTACGTGTTAATGGGAAAAATGAAACTTTATATACACCTTTTGTAGTTATGTTTGGAACAACTTTAGATAATAAGAATAATACTAATATTAGTGTTGTAAACGGTAAGATAAATAATAATGGTAGTAAAAATTTGATTACAGGTATTGCTACACCAGGATTATACGAAAGTTTAAGTTTAAAAGAATTAAAAGGTATGAATAATATAACTATAAGTTATGATACTAAGAGTTTTGAGCTTCCTTCAATGTATTCAATAGCTATTCCAAAGCTAATTGATGAGGAAGATATAAAAGTATTTAATAAGTTAGATTCTGTTTATAGTAATATTAATGAATTACAAAAGAATATGGATTTAATAAATGATGGATCTAAAAAGTTGAAAAATGGATCTAATGAATTAAAGAGTGCCTTAAAATCTTCTATTGATGGATTAAAAAATAATACTGGTAATGTTTTAACTGAAGAACAAGTAGAGAATATCAAAAATAGCGCTGTTAATAATGTAAAAGAAACTTTAACTGAAGAATATAAGGAAAGCGTTTCAAAAGAGACTTGGGAATCAGTATCTAAAATGTTGGACTCCTCTAATCCAGCTGCACAAAAGCTAATATCTGATAGTGTAAGTGATGCTGTAAAAGAGTTTATTAAAGATAATTATGAAACTTATTCTAGTTGTGAGAGTGGAACTTTAGAATCTACTAGTTTGGAATGTGAGACTTTATATAATGAAATGAATTTAATTAAAAAGTATTCTTCAATATCAGCTAGTTCGTCTGCTAAGAGTACTGCTTATATAGTATCTAATACTTTATCTAAAGAATTGTTGGAAAAAATATCCATAAATACAGTAGAAAATATTGTGCCTACTTTAGCAAATACGGTTGCTAATACAGTTAGGGATGAGTCTATAAATGCTATAACACTTTCTTTAAATAAATTATATAATGGAGTAGATGAGTTAGATAATGGAATTGAATCTTTAGATAATGGTATAACTACATTTAATAATGAAGGTATTAAGACACTTACAAACTTTGTAAATAATGATGTTAAAACTACTAGTGAAAGAGTAAAAGCTTTGGTAGACTTATCTAATGATTATAACACTTTTGATAGTGTTGACTCATCTGTTTCTGGTTCAACTAAATTTATATATGTAGTTGATTCTAAGAAAGTAGATAAAAAAGTTAATACCAAAAAGGAAGTAAAAAAGGAAGAAACATTTATAGATAGGGTAAAGAACTTATTTAAGTAATTTACTTTTTTTTTTGATATTATATTGATTTTTAATAAAAAACAAGTATAATATAATCAATTAGTGTGGTGATATTATGGATAATATTTCAATAGATGTAGTTTTAAGTTATTGTAAAAACATAACTGATGTAGATAAAAAACTTATAGTGAAAGCATATGAATATGCCTCTATATGTCATAAAGATCAAGTAAGAGAAAGTGGAGAAAAGTATATTATACATCCTTTGAATGTAGCATTTACTTTAGCTAGTTTAAAACAAGATACAAACACTATATGTGCTGGACTACTTCATGATGTAGTGGAAGATACGAATACTACAGTATCTGATTTAAAGAACTTTTTTAATAATGACATAGCTATGCTTGTAGATGGAGTAACAAAATTGAATGATCCATCTGCTTCTTCTAGAAAATTACTTACTAAAGGGTTACTTGAAGATCCGAGAATTATAATTATAAAACTTGCAGATAGATTACATAATATGAGAACTTTGGAATATAAGAGTGAAGAAAAAAGAAAAGAAAAAGCTATTGAAACTATGGAATTTTATACACCACTTGCTTATTATACTGGTGTATATAGTTTAAAAATGGAGTTGGAAGATTTATCATTTAAATATATTAAACCAGATGAATTTAAAAAACTAGAAGAACAAAGGAATGATTTTGAACTTGATAATCAAAAATGTGTAGAAGAAGTACTTGATACTGTTTATACAATACTTAGTTCTAATAATATTAATTCTGAATTGATTTTTAAAACTAAAAATATTTATAGGATATATCGATCACTTATAAGTCATGATACTAATAGTTTATATGAAATACCTAGTATGCTAGTGTTTAAAGTTATAGTAGAAGATATTGTTGATTGTTATAAGTCTTTAGGATTTATTCACAGTTTATATCATCCTGTAAATGCTAAGTTTAAAGATTTTATATGTAATCCAAAAGCGAATGGATATCAATCTCTTTTAACAACACTTAATGGTCCTTTTGATAAACTTGTTCAAGCACATATACGTACTAAAGAGATGGATAGGGTAGCAGATTATGGTATATTTGCTAAAACTGGTAATCGAATAAAGGAAGATGTATCCAAACGAGAGTTTTATAATAGTCTTGTAGAATTAAATAATTTATATACTGATAATAATGATTTTTTATCTAGTGTTAAAGATGAAATATTTACTGATACTGTATGTGTAGAAACTACTAAGGGTGATATTTTAGAGCTCCCTAAAGGTTCTACAATAATAGATTTTGCATATAAAATACATAGCGATGTAGGGAATGAGATGGTTGCTGCTATAGTAAATAATAAGGTAGTAGATTTTAACTATATATTAAAGGATAAAGATAGAGTACGTATAGTATGTGATAAATATCAAGCTCAACCACAGGAAGAATGGATAGATTATGCTAAAACATCACATGCAAGACAAAAAATTAAGAAATATTTAAAGAATACGTAGAATTTTAGTGTTGACAAATAATAAATATATGTTATAAAAAAATTAATATATAATAAGAGAGCACAAGGTTAGAAAAAAATTCTTTTGGCTTTGTGTTTCTTTTTTGTATTATAATAGGAGAGAATAAATGAAAAACTATAAAATTATAAAGAAAAATGAATATAAAAAAAATAAAGAATATTATATAAAACTTATTGATGAGTTGTTTATAAACGATTCATCTAAAATAGCTAATATAACTGAATTTATTAACCATCTGGAATTTATATTTTCAGATAATCATCAAAATGATTCTATGCTTATATTGAATATTGAAGAAGGAAAAATAATTTCTATGGTAAATCTTTTTCAATATAATAATGTTGACAATTTGTGGTGCTTATTTAGTTTGTTTACTTTGAAATCAAAAAGAAAAATGGGTTATGGGGAGAAAATGCTCAAATATGGCATAGAACAAGTAAAGAATAAACAAGCTAAATTATTAATATCAGGTATAGAAGCTGATAATATCGAATCAATAAAAATACATGAAAAAGTTGGATTTAAAAATTCCGGAAAAATGTGGGACGAATTGGCAGCTGGATTTCCAGGAAATCATATTGGGTTTATTATAGAATTTTAGGTGATAAAAATGTTAAAATCAAAATATTATCATTATATAAAAATAAATATAAAGTATTGTAAATTTACAATAAATATATTATAATGAATGTGACGTTTTGCAAAGAATCTACAATTTATTGCACCAATAGATATACTACATTTAAAAAATGTGGTTTTTTGCGTTTTATTAAGAATGATAATTGTTGATTCTTTGTATTGAAGGGAGTTGATAGAATGTCATTCATCAAGATAAAAAGCAAACCTTTAAGAAAGGATATTAATGGTTATGTAAAACTGAATGATATATTAACATGTGATATTATAGCCAATAGAACGGGATTTAGAAAGAAGGAAAGAATATATTTTAAACAGTTAGAATCTAGTAGTGTTAAATCTATAAATGATTTAACAAACATATTGTTTAAACACATAATTGATTGTGTGTTTAAAATGTATGTTGAAGATATTGGTAATAATAGGTATATTTTTGCGGTTATAATACAGGTTGTTTTAGTTGCAACTCTTAAGTTCATTAAGAAAAAAATAAAAAATAAGTATAGGAAGTATTTATGGAATATTTAGATTTATATGATGAAAATAAAAATTTAACAGGAGAAAAAGTTTTACGAAGTAGGACAATGAAGATCGAATCAGGAAAATATATTTGTATGGTTGTAGTTTTTATTGAAAATAGTAAAAATGAATTTTTAATTCAAATGACTTCTAAAGAAAAAGGTAATATATGGGCAACAACTGGTGGATTAGTAAAGTCTGGATCTACATGTGATCAAACTATATTAGAAGAAATAAAAGAAGAATTAGGTTTTTCGGTATCAATAGATGAAATAAAACGTGTATATACTAAAAGATTTGATTATGCTTTTCAAGATGTATATTATTTAAAAAAGGATATTGACAGTAATAATTTAAAACTTCAAAAAGAAGAAGTTGATTTTGTTAAGTGGTTAAGTATAGATGAAATATATAAATTAATAGAGCAAAATAAATTTAGAAAGGGTAATATAGAAGCTTTTGAAAAGGTATTGAATTTTAGAAGACAATAGAAAAATGATATACCTTTTTTAATTTGATTTTTTATATAGTTTGTGCTATTATATGGGCGAATGGGGTAATTATATGAATGAGAAGTATTTGATAATTAATGGAGGTAGTTCATCACTTAAGGCTTCATTATATGAAATGCCTAATGGATTAGAGCTTGCTAATGTTTATGTTGAAAAGATAGGATATGATGATAGTTTTTATACTATAAAATATAATGGTGTAAAGCAAAAGAAGGAAGTATATGTAAAGGATCATACAACAGCTGTTAGATTATTATTAACGGAGTTAATTGAAAAAGGTGTTGTTTCTGATTTGAATGAAATAAGAGGAGTGGGCCATAGGGTTTTACACGGTGGAGAGATTTATTCGACTTCTGTTATAGTTGATGAAGATGTTATTAATAATATCGAAGCTTTGACTAAATTAGGGCCATTACATCATCCGGGAGAAATAGCTGGTATACTAAGTGTTAAAAAGTATTTACCTAATGCTGTTAATGTAGCTGTTTTTGATACGGCTTTTCATCAAACTATGCCTAAAGAGAATTATTTATATGCTGTTCCATATGAATGGTATAAAGAGAACGGCGTAAGAAAATATGGCTTTCATGGAACTAGTCATAATTATATAACAGATGAAATGAAAAAACGTTATTTGAAAAATGATGTTAATTTAATAATTTGTCATATAGGTAGCGGGGCATCTATTGCTTGTGTAAAAGAAGGTAAGTGCTATGACACTACAATGGGTCTTACTCCGTTAGATGGATTAGTAATGGGAACACGTTCAGGATCAATTGATCCATCTATCCTTGGATATATCTGTAACGAGAGAAATCTAACTATAGATGAGGTAACTAATATTTTAAATAAGAAAAGCGGATTACTTGGCTTGTCAGGTAAAAATGATTTACGTGATGTGGAATTATTAGCGAGTGAAGGAAATGATTTAGCTAAACTCGCAATAGATAAAATGGAAAAATCAGTAGAGGATACAATTGCCAAGTACTACCTTGAATTAAATGGTAATGTAGATGCGTTAGTTTTTACAGCTGGTGTAGGTGAAAACTCTAGTAAGTTTAGAAAAGATGTAATTAATTATATTAAACCATTAGGTGTTAGTGTAAATGAAAGTATAAATGATGAGATTGCAGGATTTAAAGAGATTAAGAGTGGTAAAATATCAACTGATGATTCAGCTTTTGATATTTTAGTTATTCCAACAGATGAAGAATATATGATATTAAAGGATACTTATAAGTTATCTAACTTAGATAAAGCAAAGGTATATAAAAAGATTAAGTAAATGAGTGCTGTGCAACTTGAAGAAAAATATATTCTTGAATATGTAAGGGAAATGTTAATTAGTCTTAAAAATGGCAAGGAAAAAATCGGTGGTGCTAGATATCATCATAATACAGATTATTTAAAAGCACCATCAGTTATAAGAAATGGCATACTTTCTCTTAATGAGTTAAATAAAAGAGGTATAAGACAATTTCCTGAAAAACAATTGGATATTTTAAATGATACTAACTCTCATATAAATGGGAGTAATGGTATATCTTTATCGGTGGTTGGACTAGAAGATTTATATGCTGATGAAGATGAATATAATCCTTTTAAAAGTGAGAGTGTAGATATACTTATATCAAATTTAGTAAAGGCTAGTAGAACAACTAATCACTATGGAAATGAATTTATTGCTTTAGGAATAATTGAACCTACTATGTTTAAATCAATTGATGTTAGATTATTAAAATATATAGAATCATCAAAAGATAAAGAATCTGTAAATAGATTAATTGATAAATATAATAGTTTAAAGTTAATAGCATGCGCACTAAGTGAAAGCAAGCTTGATATACCAATAAGAGAGATGTCATATGAAGATGATACTAATTTAGATATAAATAGCTTAGTACTTCTTTCTGAACTTAAAGTAAAATAAAAATACAAGATTGACTTCTTGTTTTTTTATTGAAAAAACGATAAAATATATATTGGGAGGCTTTTGTGGAAATAATTGAAATAAAAGATAAAAATAAGTATTTAAATGAATATATTAAATTGTGTTATTTACAGTGGTCAAATCAAAATAAAACTCTTGATGAGTATATAGAATATAAAATAAATAATATTAAAAATACATCTAAAATTATTAGTGTATTAGGATTAATAGATAATGATATTTTAATAGGCTTTATATCTTTATATAGATATGATGGTGATGAAAAGAGAGATTTGACTCCTTGGTATGCAACGATGTATGTAAAAAAAGAATATAGAAAAAAAGGATATTCTAGAATTTTAAATACTGCTATAATAGATAAAGCACGAAAACTTGGATATAATAGAGTGTATTTAAAATCTAACTTAAAAAATTATTATGAAAAGTTTGGCGCTAAATATGTAGAAACTTTGAACAATGGTGAAAAACTATATTATATAGATATTTAGTATGGGTGATATTTATGGAATATATAATACGTAAGGTGATTTTAGAAGGTGCTATGCAGATTAACAAATTGTTAACATTATTAATAAGAGATTAAAAAAGTATGATTCTAATATTAATGAAAATTGTGTTGTTAAAAGACTATATGAAGATATTATTCCTAATGATTCCGGTATTGTTTTGGTTGCTGAGAAGAATAACAAAATTATTGGTTATCTGTTTGGGTATATAGTCAGCAATGGTGATGCCTACTTAGAAAGGTTGTCAAAACTCGAAGCACTTTTTGTCATTGATAAATATAGAAAGAATGGTGTGGCAACTAACTTAATTAAAAATTTTAAATTTTGAACAACAATGTAAAATCTATTGAGGTTCAAGGCTTAAATAATAATGTAGATGCAATTAAGTATAACAAAAAAAGTGGATTTAATAAATTTAAGTCTGTTTTAATAGAAAAAATTGATGAGGTAAAATAAAATGAAGTTGATTCTAAAATAAATAGTGTTGGTGGGAAACACTATTTATTCTAAAAACTATTAAAAGACTAAATGCAAGTTTTAAAATTATAATTAAAAAACTTGTATTTAACTTTTTAACAAAAATAAAAAAAGGTATTGACAAATGAAAAAATTAGTAGTAATATCTAATATAATATTTTTAAATTTGGATGAGGAGGGAATATTGTGAGTAATTACTTTAAAGAAGAATTAGTAATTAAATCAAAATCAAATGTTATTTGCAACTTTTTATGCTGTAATACTTTAATATGTCTTTCTTGCCAAATAAAAGAGATGAAAAGCGATAGCGTGAGGATTTAACGTCCTTTTCTGCCGCCTTTCATCTTTTTTTGTATATAAAAATACGTAGTAGGGGGTATCTTATGAATATTACTATTAATGATTTATTAAACCAAGTAAAAACTTATAATTCAGAAGAAATAGAGATTATAAAAAAGGCATATGATTATGCAGATTATCTACATGAAGGCCAAATAAGACAGAGTGGAGGGCCATATATAACGCATCCTTTAAATGTTGCTTATATATTATCTGAAATGCATGCAGATAGAGATACAATATGTGCTGGGCTTTTGCACGATACATTGGAAGATACTAATATCACAAAAGAAGATATAGCACATGACTTTAATCAAAATGTTGCTAATTTAGTAGATGGTGTAACAAAATTATCTAAATTGAACTTTTCTTCTAAACAAGATCAAAATTATGCTAATACAAGAAAAATAATAACTGGAATAACTGAAGATG
>CAKOXU010000002.1 GCA_934130235.1 uncultured Bacilli bacterium | reverse complement strand
ATAATAAAATCATTAAAATAGCGAGGTGATAATATGAATCTGATTGGTAGTAAAACAATAGAAACAGAAAGACTAATTTTAAGAAGTTCTAGGATGAAAGAACAAAAAAGATTATGGGAGATATTAATGATACCAGAAGTAAATAAATGGTATTTAGTAGGTGCTAAAAAGCATGCAAATAACCCTGATCATTGGACTTGGAAAAATCAAGAGAAGTTTTATAGGTCTAAAGTTCTTAAAGCAGATAATAATGATGTATTTGTATGGAGTGTATTCTTAAAAACTGAATACACCAATAGTGGTCATGAAGAAATAATAGGACAAGTATCTGCTCAAGAAAGTGGAGAAGATATAACAATTCGTGATGTAGGTTGGTACATTGATCCGGCTTATCAAGGAAAAGGCTATGCAACAGAAGCTGCTAAAGCGATGATAGATTATATGCTTAAAGATGTAGAAATAAATGGTATTTCCTCTTGTGCAGTAAAAGATAATATAGCATCTTGTAGAATATTTGAAAAATTAAGATTTAATAAAGTTGGAGAAGTAGTAGATGAATCACCTTATACCTTTTATAATGGACTATTAACTTTCTCTAAATATGAATTAACTAGAGAGGATTATTTTAATAATGAAAATAGTAGAATATGAGGATAAATATCTAGATGATGTAAAAGATTTATTGGTTGAATTAGAAGAATATATTATATCCATTGATAAAGATAATTTGGATTGTCTTCATAAAGATTATAGAGATAAAATGGCTTTATTAGATTTAGAAGAAGTTAAAAATAATAATGGTAAATGTTATCTAGCGGTTGAAGATGAAAAAGCCATAGGATTAATTATGGGCTGTATTTTTCCATATGATGAATATGATTATTTAGATTACAAATGCCCTAAAAGAGGGGAAATAACTGAATTAATAGTTTCTAAGAATGTAAGAAGTAAAGGTATAGGAAATATACTTATGAATAAAATGGAAAGTTATTTTAAAAGTATGAATTGTGAATATATATTGATAGATGTATTTGCATATAATAAAAAAGCCTTTAGTTTTTATAGTAATAAAGGGTATAACAATAGAATGAATAGGGTTATTAAAAAAATTAATTAGGAGATTGTTCGATGAAGTTAAATATAAGAAAAGCAATATTTTCAGATGCAGAAAGTATTGCAAAAATAAATATTGGTAGCTGGCAAAAAACATATAAAAATATTTTCCCTAAAGATTTTTTAAATAGTTTAAGTGATGAAGAGAGTATGAAAAATACTATATTACGAATACAAGAAAATATTAAAAATAATAATAATTATTTAGTTGCAGTGTTCAACAATGAAGTAGTTGGATTCTGTAAGATAGGAAAAGCAATAAAAGCAGGTTATGAAAATCATGGAGAAATTATGGCTTTATATGTAAAAAATGAAGTGATAAAAAAGGGAATAGGAAAACAATTATTTATGGCTGCTAATAATATATTAAAAAAAACATATGAAACTAATATAGTAAGCTGTATAAAAGAAAACCCATCTAATAATTTTTATAAAAAAATGGGCTGTATATTTATAAAAGAATGTGATTTTAATTTAATGGATAAAACTTATAAAGAGAATTTATATAGGTGCCCATAAAAGAATACTATTATATAAAAAAGAAATAGAAAACTATTTCTTTTTTTAATTTCTATAAATAATATTTTCTTTTGAAATATTAAATATAATACCAATCATAATCATATAACTAAGTAAGCTAGATCCACCATATGATATAAAAGGTAATGTGATACCTGTAATAGGCATTAAACCTATTGTCATACCTATATTTTGAACTTGCTGATATATAAGCATACCAACTATACCGGCTATTAAATATTTATTAATATTTTTTTCAGACTCAATTGCCAATTTTATTAATTTTATATCAAATATTGTAAGTACTGATATCAGTATTACTGATCCTATAAATCCAAAATTATTTGAGTATACAGCAAATATAAAATCAGTTTGAGGCTCTGGAAAGTATATAGGTGTCTTATT
The DNA here is from genome assembly GCA_934130235.1 of uncultured Bacilli bacterium. Taxonomy (GTDB): domain Bacteria; phylum Bacillota_I; class Bacilli_A; order RF39; family UBA660; genus UMGS1613. The sequence continues at coordinate 54,471 of CAKOXU010000002.1, read as the reverse complement.
AAGCCCAAAACCTAGTAGTCCTGCAGACCCTATAGAAGTAATTCCTTGTTCTAATTGATATCCAGATCCATTTGACCAATCCAATAATCTATCTATTCTAAGAAAGAAACTAGAACCAAATATTTTTATAAATAAATCATTGTTTAAAAAGTATAGTCCTAATATTGTTCCAATAGATAGTAATAATATACTTATTACAAGTATAAACCATCTATATCTCACACCACTTATTAGTAACATAATAAATGTTATTAATAAATATATTAATACAACACCAGTATCGGGTTCCAAAAATGTAAGTATACTAGGTATTAATACTATAATCATTATTTTTAATAAAAATATAAATTCGTCTTTAACACTAGGAGATGGATTATTTTCTCTAAATTTATCTATTTGATTACTTAATACTAATATTAATATTATTTTCATAAATTCACTAGGTTGAAAATTACCTATACCTGGTATTTTAAACCAGCATTTACTATTATTTATATCTGCACCGAAGAATAAAACTAATATTAATAATATTATCCCAATTATATACATAATATAAGAATATTTAATTAGTGATTTATTTCCTATAATCATAATTATAAAAGCTACTATAAATCCTAATGTATACCAAAGAATTTGTTTAAATACTAGTGTTTTATCATCTATCAGATATTGTGCGGAGTTTATTGATATTAAACTTATTATACACAATAGTAAAATACATATAAGTATACTAATATCTATTTTAAAGTTTTTTATTAATTTCATGTATCTCACCATTTATTATTTTATACTAAAAAAATTAAATATACAATTAAAAATATAAAATATTTATTTTTTTTTAAAAGTATAGTATAATTATATAGGTGATTAATATGAGGATTGAATATATAATTATAATTATAATATGTCTTATTATAGCAGTAGCGATTGCACGTTCAACTAGAAAAGATTTTAAATTAGAGGCAAATAAATTAATAATGTTATTAGGAGGTAAGGATAATGTTTTAGATTATGAATTTAACAAATCTAGATTCATAGTTAATCTAAAAGATGTATCAAAGGCTAATAAAGAAGGAATTCAAAGAATGGGAGCGCAGGGAATAGTTGAAATAGATAATCAATTAAAGATTATTTTAGGTCCGAGCGCTAAACAGATAAAAAAGTATATTAATGAATTAAAGTAGTTTTCTACTTTTTTTTATTTATTTAGATATTTTTCGACAAAATTCGACAAATATAATTGATATACTTATTACGGTGATTTGATGAATGATTTTGAAATATTATTATTAAACTCTATATTGGTTTTATTCCCTATATCTATATATTTAATATTCTTGTATACTAATAAAAATATTAGATACCAAAAATTATGTTTTTTTGTATCTGTATTAGGTTCTTTTCTTTTAGTATATAGACTAGGTTCTATAGATAGTATGAATATAATAAGTGTATTATTCTTATGTATATTTATATATATTATGTATTTTCTTGGAACAAAAATACTAAAAGATAAATTAACTTATAATGAACTTATTAATAATAATCAAATACAATTATCCCTATTTAAAATAACTCATGAAATTAAAAATCCAATTGCGGTTATAAAGGGATACTTAGATATGCTTAATATGGATGATTCTAAACAGGTTCAAAAGTATATTCCTATAATAAGGTCTGAAATAGAACGACTTTTAATATTACTTCAGGATTTTTTGCTTATAAACAAAATAAATATAAATGCGGATATAATGGATATTAATATGCTAGTTGAGGAGCAAATAAAAAAATTATCTAATTTAATAGAAGAAAAGCAAATAAGACTTAATACAGATATATTAGATGATGAAGTATATATAAAGGGTGATTATAATAGACTTAGTCAAGTAATTATAAATGTAATTAAAAATAGTATAGAAGCAATAGATGAAAAAGGAATTATTAATGTTAAAACTAGAATAAATAATAATAAGTTTAACATAATTGTAGAAGACAATGGACAAGGTATGGATGAAAAAACATTGAAAAAAATAAAGGAACCATTTTTTACTACAAAGAGTAGAGGTACGGGTCTTGGAGTTAGTTTAAGTTATGAGATAATATGGGCTCATAATGGAAAGATTAATTATGTATCGTCTTTAGGCAAAGGAACAACTGTGTATATAGAAATCCCTATTTTAGCTTAAGTAGGGATAGACAAAATCTTTCTTTTTATGTATAATTTAATTGGTGATGATATGAAGAAAAAGATTTTAATAGGTATAATTATTTTGTTAGTAATAGGACTATGTATAACTCTATTATTATTTAATAAATCGAAAGGTCTAAAAAAACAATTAGATTATTATAAATTAACTAAAGAAAAGATAGACTCTATGAATGAATATACATTAAATGTACAAATAAGTAGAATAGGTGATGAAGTATCTGATATCAGCCTAAATTACATGATCGAAAAAGATAATTTTGTTTTAGATGTATATAAAAACGGAGAAAATAACTTTTATCAATATTATGATAAAAAGTATTATATGGCTACTGAACAAGTAGATAGTTTTGAATATTCTAATTATAGTATTTATATAGATTTATTAAAATATATTACTGATGTTAAGAAATCTAAGAATGGATATACGGGAAAAATCAAGAGTAAAAACTTAAATAAAGTTATAAATACAACTGATGATGGAATTGCATATTTAAATATAGAAAATGATATAATACAAGGAGTATCTATAGTTTCAAGTAAAGATACTGATTATACTATAAATATTAATTTTAAGTATTAGGTGATCTTATGAGAGGTAAAATAATTGTAATAGAGGGTACCGACTGTAGTGGTAAAGAAACACAAACTAAGAGATTAATAGAAAAGTTGAATAGTATGCATATTAAGTGCAGAAGATTTAGCTTTCCATTTTATGATACACCAACTGGAAAAATAATAGGAGGACCGTATTTAGGTAAACCTCAAATAGGTGAGTGTATTTTTGAAGAAGGTGCGGTAAATGTAGATCCGTTTGTTGCATCTTTGTATTTCGCAGCCGATAGAAAATATAATATAAAAAAAATTTTAAAATGTTTATCTGAAGGCTATAATGTTATATTGGATAGATATATGTATTCAAATATGGCACATCAAGGTGGAAAAATAAAAGAGAAATCTGAGAGATATAAGATGTATAAATGGCTAGAAACTTTAGAGTTTTCTTTACTTAAATTGCCTGAAGCAGACATAAAAGTATTTCTGCACATGCCAACAGAAGTATCTTTGAAGTTAAAAGAAAATAGAAGTGAAGCAGCAGATGAACACGAAAAATCTATTAGTCATTTAAAATGCGCTGAGACTGCGTATGTTGAAATATCAGAACTTTATGACTTTAAAACTATTGAATGCAGTGAGATGAATAAGCCTAGAAGTGTTGATGATATAAATAATGAATTGTTTGAGATAGTTAAAAATGCCTTATAATAATAAGGCTTTTTTTAAGTTGTAAAAAGTTGCATTATGTGCTATACTTTATGAGTAAAGAGGGAGATAAAATGGGTAAAAAAATTAATAAGTTTTTTAAAAGTTTGAAGAAATATATTAAAAGTAATATACTGATGTCTGTTTTTATAATAAGTTGTTTAATTAATGGATGTTTACTTAGATATTTTACAGTTGCTAATTATTTTGCTATTAAACCCGTAATGGCAGATTTAACAATATTATTATTTTTTACTTCCTTTGGTTATTTTTTTAAACCAAAAAATCAATTTAAGTATTTATTAGTTCTAAGTATATTTTTTACTGCAATTTGTATAGTAAATTCTATTTATTATAGTAATTATTTATCATTCGCATCTGTATCCTTACTATCTACTGCAAGTGAACTTGGAGGATATATGGATGCATTAGAAAATATATTTGAATTTAAGGATTTAATATTTTTATGGCAAATATTCGCACTAGTATTTACACATCGTAAATTAAAAAAATCAAAGTACTATAAAAAGGTAAAAAATATAGAGGTTCCTAAGACAAGATTTTTAAATATGATTATAACTTCATTGATAACATTAGGTGTTTTTGTTTCTATGCTTAGTCCTGTCGATATTAGTAGGTTAGATAAGCAGTGGAATAGATCATATGTAGTTATGGAATTTGGAATTTATACATATCAAATAAATGATGCATTAACGTCTTTAAAAACTACTATGAATTCTATGTTTGGGTATGATGATGCATATAAATCTTTTAGAGAGTATTATGAAACTGACAGGGAACACGAAACTAATATGTATACTAATATATTTAAAGGTAAAAATGTAATTGTAATACATGGTGAATCTTTACAAAGTTTTACTATGAATTTAAAATTTAATGGAAAAGAATTAACACCTAATTTAAATAAATTAGCTCGTGAAGGAATTTATTTTTCTAATTTTTATGCACAAGAAAGTGTAGGAAATAGTAGCGATAGTGAGTTTACATCATTAACATCTCTTTTACCTAGTTCATCTGGAACTGTATTTATGAATTATTTTGATAGAGATTATGAAACTATTTTAAAATTATTAAAAAATCAAGATTATTATACTTTTAGTATGCATGCGAATAATGGTAGTGCTTGGAATAGAAGTAATACATATAAGTATTTAGGTTATGATAATTTCTATTATTATACAAAGGATTATACTATAGATGAACAATTAGGACTTGGTCTTTCTGATAAATCATTCTTCAAACAATCAATAGAAATTCTAAAAACGATTAATGATGAACATAAAAAGTGGTATGGAACACTTATTATGCTTACTAATCATACCCCTTTTACTGCGTTAGAAAATGATACAAGTTATTCTGTTGATTATATCAAAACAACTACTGATGAATTGACTGGTGAGACTAAAGAAGAAGTTATTCCTTGGTTAGAGGAAACTAAAATGGGAAACTATCTTAAGTCTGTTCATTATGCAGATGAAGCAATTGGACAATTATTAACTGATTTAGAATCATCAGGACTACTAGATGATACAATAATAGTGTTGTATGGAGATCATGATTGTAAGCTAAAACATTCTGAATTTAAAAAGTTATATGATAGTGAATATTATGAAAGTGTTTTAATTGATCCAACTGATACAGTAGGTACAATAGACGATTTTACATATGAAATAAATAGAAAAGTACCATTTATTATTTGGTCTAAGGATAAGATAAATACAAAATATAACAAAGAATATAATGATGTAATGGGAATGATAGATGTGTCACCAACATTAGAAAATATGTTAGGAATAACTCCTAAGTATAATTTAGGGCATGATTATTTTAGTGAGTATAAGCACTTAATAGTATTTCCAGATGGAAACTGGATGACTAAAAACTTATATTATGAAGCGTCTAGTGAAACATATAGACAGTTAGACTTGGATTATGCTGTTAGTATGGATGAAATTAATGATAATAATGAATATGCGGATAATTTGATAAAAATATCCAATAGTATCATTACTTATAATTTAATAGATGCTTATGAAAAAAGAGATGAACTAGTAAAATAGTTTATCTTTTTTATTGAACTATGGTATAATTGTATAGTAGAAAAGAGGATTTATGAATACAGATATAATAAAAAAAATGAGTGAAGAGTTAAATATAGTTGAAAAACAAGTAAGCGTTGTACTTAAATTATTGGAAGAAGGATCTACTATACCTTTTATAGCACGTTATAGAAAAGAAGCTACAGGTGCGCTTGATGAAGATACAATAAGAAGTATAGAGGAAGTTTACAAGTATCAAAATAACTTGTTGAAAAGGAAAGAAGATGTTATAAGGTTAATTGATGAAAAGGGGCTTTTAACTGATGAATTAAGAAATGAAATAATGAGTGCTTCTAAATTAGTAGAAGTTGAAGATTTATATAGACCATTTAAAGAAAAGAAAAAGACTAAAGCTACGGAGGCAATAAAGAATGGTTTGGAAGGTTTAGCGCATGAAATAATGGCTTTTCCAACCAGTGGTAATATTGAAAGTATATCTAAAAAGTATTTAAACGAAAATGTTTTAACATGTGAAGATGCGATAAAGGGAGCTAAATACATAATAGCAGAGAATATTAGTGATAATGCTAAATATAGAAAAAGTATTAGAAATAATACATATAATTATGGAACTATTAAAAGTAAATTAAAAAAGAATGCAAATGATAACAATAAGGTTTATGATATGTATTATGATTATGAAGAAAGAATTAAGTATATAAAACCACATAGAATACTTGCCTTAAATAGAGGTGAAAAAGAAGGCATACTTAGTGTGTCTATAGTATATGATAAGCAACGAGTTTTAAACTATCTAGAAAAAAATATAATTAAAAATAGTAACAGTTTTGCTTGTGAAAATGTAAAGGAAGCGATAGAGGATTCTTATAAAAGATTAATACAGCCATCTGTAGAAAGAGAAATAAGAAGTGATCTAACTGTAAAAGGAGAAGATGCTGCTATAAATAATTTTGCTTCTAATTTAGAAAATCTTCTTTTAACACCACCGATGAAAGAACAAGTAGTACTTGCCTTTGATCCTGGATTTGTAAATGGATGTAAAATAGCTGTAATAGATAAAACAGGCAAATATTTGGATTCTACTGTTGTAAAACCATTTTTAAATGGTAATAAAGAAAAGAATATTGAACAATCGCAGATTATTGTTAAAAATTTAATAGATAAATATAATGTAGATATAATAGCTATAGGAAATGGAACTGCATCTAGAGAATCAGAAAAGTTTATTTCTGATATGATTAAAAAATACGATTTAGACTGTAAGTATGCTATTGTATCAGAAGCTGGTGCTTCTATTTATAGTGCTTCTAAAGTAGCAATAGAGGAATTTCCTGATTTAGCTGTTGAAAAAAGAAGTGCTGTAAGTATTGGTAGAAGATTACAAGACCCATTATCTGAACTTGTTAAAATACCACCAGAGGGAATAGGTGTAGGATTGTACCAACACGATGTATCAGAAAAAAAATTAAGTGAAAACTTAGATTTTGTTGTAAGTAAAGCAGTAAATAATGTAGGAGTAAACTTAAATACTGCGTCTAAATCCATATTAAAATATGTATCTGGTATAACTAAGAGGTATATAGATAAATTAATTGATTATAGAAATACAAAGGGAAAAATAAATTCTAGAAAAGAATTAGAAAAAATATTATCTGATAAGGTTTATCAACAATCAATAGGATTTTTAAGAATAATAGATGGCGATAATATTTTAGATGCTACAAGTATTCATCCAGAGAGTTATCAAATCGCACTAAATTTACTTAAAAGCTTGGATATGTCTTTGAAGGATGTAGGTTCTAATCAATTAGTAGATAAACTAAATAAAATAAATTTAGATGAATATAAAGAAAAACTTTCAACAGACATCTATACATTAGAAGACGTAATAAAATCATTAAAAAGTCCATTGAGGGACCCTAGAGATTCAATGCCACAACCTTTACTAAAGAGTGATATATTAGAGCTTAAAGATTTGAAATTAGGTATGAAGTTACAAGGAACTGTAAGAAACGTAGTGGATTTTGGAGCGTTTATAGATATTGGACTTCATGAAGATGGGCTTGTACATATATCAAAGATGACTGATAAATACATTAAACATCCTAGTGAAATACTTAGTGTTGGTGATATAGTAGATTGCTATGTTGATGAAATAAAAATAGATAAAGGTAAAGTTTCACTTAGCTTATTAGAACCAAAAAGAGATTTATAATCTCTTTTTTTATATATTCATAAAGAATACAAATATAATTAATATAGTAGCAAATAAATTCCATATTAAATAAGGAATAAGTAATTTAGATGATTTTTCATTGTCTAACTTAGATTCATAATATAGGAATAATGCACTTATAAGAGTTATTACTGTGTCAATTAAAGCTAAGAATGGACTTTTTAGTATAAAGAAAAAGAAAGAAAAAGTTTGATTACTTACATAATTTATTAAAAGAATTTTTTTATAATTTGCACTATACTCATTCATATTAAAAATAGAAAGTGCTATTAAAATATATAGAATTGTCCATACTATTACAAATACAAATGGATTAGGAGCAAAGCTAGGTAAGTTTAGATTGTTGTAAAAAACGGTATCACTTTTAAATACTATACTACTTATGAACCAAGGAAGAAGAATAATTAAAAATTTAAATATTTTTTTCATAATACACCTCTTTACATCTTATTCTAAATGTATTAAAATATTAATATGAAAGAGGTGTAATATGAATATTACATTGAATAAAAACGATGAAATTGTTATGAAATTGTTACACTATTTTATAACATTTGAAGGATATAATCCAGTTGTACTTCATGGTGCTAAGGATGAGATATGGTTAGAAAATGCTAATGCTGATTATAAAATAATAAGAATTGTTTCTAATTATATACATAATAATGAACAATTAGATTTTGATGTTTTTAAAACTAAACAAATCTTAAAAAAAATAAAAGGAAAAATGTTTTCTCTTAAAATGAATTCTTTATCTATATTTGTAAATTTAGGTGATAATGTAGATATAAATAAGAAAGAATTTGACAATATAAAGTTAGCTAGAGTAGACAAGTTGAATGATATTGAAAAATATTCATTTATTATGAATAACTTTCCTCATATACTTGAAGTGGAAGCAACTAACGAAGAAGGTATTGAATTGTTTATAAAATTAACTGAAGACATAAATAAAAAGAATTTTGAAGAGACAAAAAAAGCGGAAGATGTATTTTCTAAGAAAAAACCTGTAATGACATACATTTTTATAGGTATTTGTATAGCTTTTTATATACTAAGTGCTGTTTTATCAAAAAACATTATACAGATAGATCCTAATATATTAGATAATATTGGTGGATTGGTAAGTAAAGATTATATTAATTCTATTCCCGAATTAATGTCTAGATTGTTTTCAAGTATGTTTTTACACGCTGGTCTAATTCATTTACTTTGTAATATGTATTCATTATATATAATAGGTCCTCAGTTGGAGAGTTTTTTTGGAAAATTTAAATTTAGTATTATATATATTGTAAGTGGATTAATATCTGGTCTTCTTTCTATTTTGTATTTACCACAGGGATATGTATCAGTAGGAGCTAGTGGTGCTATATTTGGATTACTAGGATCACTTCTTTATTTTGGATATCACTATAGAGTATATTTAAGTGGAGTTATTAAAAGCCAAATTATTCCATTAATATTGCTTAATTTAGCAATCGGATTTGTTGTTCCGGGAATCGATTATATGGCTCATATAGGTGGATTAATAGGCGGTGTATTAATTACTAAAGCAGTAGGTGTCAAATATAAAAGCACTACATTTGATAAAGTAAATGGTATTATTATGAGTTTGATACTTATAATTGCTTTGATAGTTTTATATTATAAAGGTTAACATAGTTAATCTTTTTTTTGTGAAAATTTTATGAAATTAGCACTTTTTTATTGACAGTGCCAAGAAATAGTGCTATACTTGTTTTAGCACTTAAGAAATAGTAGTGCTAAAAACGTGTTATATTATTTTAAAAAATATATATAATAAATTAGAGGTGAGTAGTTTGATTACTAATAGAGAAGAATCTTTGTTGAAACTGATAGTTGAAGAATATATAAACACAGCAAGACCTGTTAGTAGTAAATCATTATGCGATGCGATGAAGTGTTCATCTGCAACAATTAGAGCAGAAATGAATTACTTAGAAGAAATAGGTTTACTTGAAAAAACACATATATCTTCAGGAAGAATTCCTAGTGAAAAGGGTTATAGATATTATGTAGACAATATAATGCAGCCTAAGGAATTAAATGGAGAAGATATGTTAAAACTTCAAACAGTTGTAAATAACAAATCACTTGTAGTAAATGATGTAATACTTAAAAGTATGGAAATTATTTCAGAATTAACACATTATACTGCAATTGTATTAGGTAAACAATCTAATGAAAATTTAGTAAAAAAGATAGAGGTTGTTCCTATTGATAGTCAAAACTTAATTGCACTAGTAATAACTGATAAAGGTCATGTTGAGAATAGGAAAGTTTATATATCAAAAGAAGTTGATATGAAGGAAATTAAACAGACGGTTGATTTAATTAATAAACTTATTGTAGGAACTCCAATTAGTGAAGTTAGTAGTGCATTGGAATATGAAGTAAAGCCTGTAATTGCACAGTATATACATAAACATGAGGTCTTATATAATGCTTTTTATAATGCTTTTACAGATGTTGCTAGTAGCAGTATGAACGTTTCAGGAAGAAACAATATATTGATGCAACCAGAATTTGACAGTATTGATAAAGTAAGAGATATAGTTAGTAAATTTAATGATAAAGATTTAGTTAATTATATTAAAGAAGAAGACAATGGTATTAATGTATATATAGGTAGTGAAAACAATTTTGACGATGATGTTACTATTGTTAAAACAAAGTATTCTATTAATGGAGAAGAGGGTACTATTGCTTTGATAGGCCCTAAGAGAATGGAATACGACAGGGTTATGTCTTTATTAGAATATATAAAAGAAAATATTGATAAATAGGAGGTATTTATGTCTTTAGAAAAATGTGAGTGCAAAGATAGTAATTGTAAGTGTGATCCTACTTGTACTTGTGGATGTCAAGAAAACAAGGAATGTACTTGCAATGGAAAATGTGAATGTGAAGGGGATTCTTCTTGTAATAAAGAAAATAAGAAAAAAGATAGGAATAAATATAAAAAAGAAATAGATGAGTTAAAGCTTGCAAATAAGAAATTAGAAGAAGATTTTCTAGTAGCAAAAGCTGATCTTGTTAATTATCGTAAAAGAAAAGATGATGAAATTACTAGAATGCTTAAATTCTGTAATGAAGATTTAATTAAACAAATGCTTCCAATATTGGATAATTTTGAGAGAGCTATTAAACTTGATGACGATAATTTAGAAGATGAAGTCTCTAAGTTCTTAGAAGGATTTAAAATGATATATTGTAATATGCAAAATGTCATGGAGAATTTTGAGGTTAAAGCTATAGACGGTTCTAATAAACCATTTGATCCAGTTTATCATAATGCTATTATGATGGAGAAAAAAGAGGGCGTTGAATCTGGTATGGTTCTTGAAGTATTACAAAAAGGATATATTTATAAAGATAAAGTTATAAGACCAGCAATGGTTAAGGTTAGTGAATAGGAAAGGTGATAATATGAGTAAAATTATAGGTATAGATTTAGGTACAACTAACAGTTGTGTAAGTATTTTTGAGGGAGGGGAAGCTAAAGTAATAGTAAATGCAGATGGCGATAGAACAACTCCTTCAGTAGTAGCTTTTAAAAAAGGAGATATATTAGTAGGTAAGACTGCAAAACATCAAGCAGTAACTAACCCTGACACTATATCTTCAATTAAAAGATTAATGGGAACAGATAAGAAAGTAAAAGCGAATGGAAAAGAGTATTCTCCTGAGGAAATTAGTGCTATGATTCTAGGTGATTTGAAGAAAACTGCAGAATCATATTTAGGAGAAAAAGTAACTAGTGCAGTTATTACTGTCCCAGCATATTTTAATGATGCACAAAGACAAGCCACTAAAAATGCTGGAAAAATTGCTGGATTAAATGTAGAAAGAATTATTAATGAACCAACAGCAGCAGCATTAGCTTATGGTCTTGACAAGCAAGAAGAAACTCAAACTATTTTAGTATATGATCTAGGTGGAGGTACTTTTGATGTATCTATTCTAGAATTAGGAGACGGTGTATTTGAAGTTAAATCTACATCTGGTAATAATAAATTAGGTGGAGATGATTTTGATCAAAAGATAATCGATTATATAATTGATGATATCAAAAAGGAACACGATGTTGATTTAAGCGATAATAAAATGGCTTTACAAAGAATTAAAGAAGAAGCTGAGAAAGCTAAAAAGACATTATCTAATGTTAGTTCAACTGAAATAAGTTTACCATTTATTACAGCTGATTTAAACTATGAAACAACACTTACACGTGCTAAATTTGAAAGCTTAATTAGTGATTTAGTAGACTCTACTTTAGAGCCAGTTAGAAAAGCTCTAAAGGATGCTAAGTTGAAAGCAAGTGATATTGATAAGGTTATTTTAGTAGGTGGATCTACTCGTATTCCTTGTGTGCAAGAATTAGTTAAAAAAGAATTAGGTAAAGAGCCTTCTAAGGAAGTTAACCCAGATGAAGTAGTAGCGATGGGAGCAGCAATTCAAGGAGGAGTTTTAACTGGTGATGTTAATGATATAGTACTATTGGATGTAACTCCATTGTCATTAGGTATTGAAACTTTAGGAGGAGTATGTACAGTGTTAATTCCAAGAAATACTACTATTCCAACTAGTAAATCACAAGTATTCTCAACTGCAGCTGATAACCAACCAGCAGTAGATATTCATATTTTACAAGGTGAAAGAAAGATGGCTGCTGATAACAAAACTTTAGGAAACTTCCAATTAACAAATATTCCACCCGCACCTAGAGGAGTGCCACAAATTGAAGTTACTTTTGATATAGATGCTAATGGTATTGTTAATGTAAAAGCTAAAGATTTGGGAACTGGAAAAGAGCAGTCAATTACAATAACATCTTCAACTAATTTGAGTGATGATGAAATTGATAAGATGGTAAAAGATGCGGAAGCTAATCGCGAAGCTGATGAAAAGAAGAAGAAAGAAGCAGATACAAGAAATGAAGCAGAACAAATGATTTTCGCAACTGAAAAAGCTATTAAAGACTTAGGAGATAAAGTTGATTCTAAAGACAAAGAAAAAGCAGAATCAGAAATTAAAGATTTAAAAGATGCTTTAGAAAAAGATGATATAGACGATATTAAAGCTAAAACTGAAAAATTAAATGAATCAGCTATGGCTCTTGCTACTAAAGTTTATGAAGAAGCAGCAAAGAAAGCACAATCAGAGCAATCATCTAATGAAGGTGAACAAGAAACAAAAGAAGAAAAAAAAGATGATGTAATGGATGCAGATTATGAGGAAAAATAATGTGAAGTTCTAGGAAACTAGAACTTCCTTAAGTATTTTAAGAAAGGATATAATATGGAATATAAATCACGTAATGAAGTACCAAATGAATATAAATGGGATTTAAGTAAGATGTATGATAATAATGAGCAAATAGAGTCAGATATAAAAAAAGTAAATGAATTAACAGATAAAATATTAGAATATAAATCTCATATTATGGATAGTGCAACTACATTGTATGACTTTTTAAAACTAACTGAAAGTCAAAATAGAATAATTGATAAATTATATGTGTATTCTAGATTGAGTTTTGATGTTGATACTAAGAATAACAAAAGTAAGGCTCTTAAGATGAAGATAGAAAAACTAAGTGAAGAGATAAGTGAAAAATACTCTTTCATTGAACCAGAAATGTTATCTTTTGACTATAATAAAGTGTTAAACTATATAAAAGAGAATAAAGCTTTAGAGGAATATAAATTTTATTTAGAGGATTTTTACAGATTTAAAAAACATTCATTAAGCCAGATTGAAGAAAATATTTATGTGCGTGCAATAAACGCATTTGGAAATTGTAGTGAAGTATTTAATAACATTGATAATACAGATATAGATTTAGGATACATAAAAGACGAAAATGGAAAAGAAATTAAACTTACTTCTAGTAATTATTCTGTTTTTATGAAGAGTAAAGATAGAAGAGTAAGAAAAGATGCATTTTTGAGTCTTTATAATTACTATAAAGGATTAAAAAACACTTTAGCTGCAACTTATGTTGGTCAAATAAAAGAGAGCTCTTTTATAACTAAGGTAAAAAAATATAATAGTACACTTGAAAGAAGTTTATTTTCTGATAATATAGATGTTTCTGTATATAAAAATCTTATAGATACAATACATAAAAACATGAATTTAATGTACGAATATATGGATGTAAGAAAAAAAGCTTTAAATTTAGACGAGATGCATATGTATGATATATATGTAGACTTAGTAGAATCAAAATCTGAGAAAGTACCTTTTGAAGAAGGTAAAAAGATATTGTTTGAAGCACTTAAACCATTAGGACAAAAATATTTAAATGATTTAAATAATGCTTTTGTTGAACACTGGATAGATATTTATCCTAGTGATGGTAAAAGGTCAGGAGCTTATAGTTGGGGATGCTATGATTCATATCCATACTTACTATTAAATTATAATGATACAACAGATGCTGTGAGTACAATAGGGCATGAATTAGGACATTCTATGCACTCATATTATTCTAAGAGTCAGAATTACGTAGATTCTGGATATCCAATATTTTTAGCTGAAATAGCTTCTACTGTAAATGAAGTTTTAATAAATGATTACTTATATAATCATGCTAAAACTAAAGAAGAAAAGATATACTATTTAACAGATTTTTTAGATTCTGTTAGAACAACTATATTTAGACAAACTATGTTTGCTGAATTTGAGATGTTAATGCATCAAAAAGAAGCAGATGGCGTATCTTTGACTGAGGAAGAAATTTCAACTACTTATTATGAATTAAATAAATTATATTATGGAAAAAGTGTTGTAAGTGATGATGAGATTCGTTATGAATGGAGTAGAATACCTCATTTCTACACACCATTTTATGTTTACAAATATGCAACTGGATTGTCAAGTGCGCTTTCTATTGCTAGTAGAATACTTGCTTGTGACGAAGAAACAAAAAATAATTATTTAAATTTCTTAAGTAGTGGTGGAAATAATTACCCATTGGAAATTTTAAAGAAAGTAGATGTAGATATGACTACTTCTAAGCCAATTGATGAGGCTATGGCTATGTTTAAGAAAAAATTAGATGAATTAAAAGAATTATTATAGGAGGATGCTGTATGAATAAGAAAGATTACTACGAAGTGCTTGGTGTAGCTAAAGATGCAGATGAAAAAGAAATAAAAAGTGCTTTTAGAAAATTAGCTAAGAAATATCATCCGGATGTTTCTAAAGAACCAGATGCTGCTGAAAAATTTAAAGAGGCTCAAGAGGCATACGCTGTTTTATCTGATCCAGATAAAAGAAAACAATATGATCAATTTGGCCATGCTGCTTTTGATCAAATGAATGGCGGAGCTGGATTTGATTTTTCTGACTTTGATTTTTCTGATATATTCAGTGAAATATTTGGTCAGGGCTTTGGGTTTTCTAATTTTACCGGTTTTGGAGGAAATAGAGGAAGATCACATACAAGAGCTGAACGTGGTTCTGATAGGTTGATGAGATTGGATTTGAGTTTTGATGAGGCTGTATTTGGATGCAAAAAGAATATAAATGTAGATGTATATTCTTCATGTGCAGAATGTGATGGCTTAGGTGGACACGGAAGAAAGACTTGTTCGACATGTAATGGTACCGGTACCGTAACTACACAAAGACAAACTATGTTTGGCGCTTTTATGTCGCGTAGTTCATGTCCAGACTGCCATGGAGATGGATACACTTTTGATAGTACTTGTAAAAAATGCCGTGGGACTGGTAAAGTAAAGGTAAATAAAACTTTAGAAGTTAAAATACCTGCAGGTGTCGATACTGGTAATAGATTGAGATTGGCAGGTAAAGGTGATTCAGGAACTAATGGAGGAAGTAATGGTGATTTATATTTAGAGTTTAGAGTTAAGAATCATCCAATATTTGAAAGAGATGAAAACGATATTTATTTAGAGTTGCCTATTACTATTACAGACGCAGTTTTAGGATGTAAAAAGGAAATTCCTACATTAAATGGAAATGTTAAGCTAACAATACCAGAAGGATCATCAACAGGAGATAAACATAGGTTAAAAGGAAAAGGTATAGAAGATATCCATACTGGTGTAAAAGGCGATATGTATGTAGTCTTAAATGTAGTAATACCTAATAAAATAGATAAAAAGCAAAAGAAATTATTTGAAGAATTAGAGCTTACTAATTTGAAGACATCTGAGTTTAAAAAAATTGAAGATTATATGAAAAAAAATAAATAGATATATAGTGAAAAAATATATGAATTTCTTGTGAAAAATGTACAAAACGTACATTTTTTTTATTAAAATTGTTGATTTCCTTATTTAGATATGGTAATATTAGATTGTAAGCAAACTAGAATGCTTATTTAAATTAGATAGGGAGGAAGTCGTATTATGACTAAGACAGATTTAGTAAATTATATTGCTGAAGAAGCAGGGTTAACAAAAGCAGATGCTGCTCGTGCATTAGATGCATTTATTGGAGGAGTAGAAGCAGGATTAAAAAAAGAAGGTAAAGTATCATTAACTGGTTTCTTTACTTTTACAGCTGAAAAGAAAGCTGCTAAAAAGGGACGTAATCCAAGAACTGGTGAAGTTGTAGATATTCCTGCAAGAGTAGCTGTTAAAGGAAAAGCTGGATCTAAATTAAAAGAAGCATTAAACTAATGCTTTTTTTTGAGGTAGACTATGAATGAAGTAGCGCTTAAGTTATTAAAGAGAATTAATGGAAATGGATATCTTGCTTATTTAGTAGGAGGTTATCCAAGAGACATTTATTTAGGACGTAATACACTTGATTATGATATATGTACAAATGCAACACCAAAAGATTTAAAGAATATATTTGGTAATTTAATTTTACCTAATGAACAATATGGTTCAATCACACTTATTGTTCATAATACAAGATTTGAAATAACTACATTTAGACGTGATATTAAGTATGAAAACAATAGGAAACCTATTGAAATAGAATATATAAACGATTTATTAGAAGATTTAAAAAGAAGAGATTTTGTTATGAATACTATGTGTATTGATGCAAATGGAAATATAATTGATCTTCTAAATGCTAAAGAAGACATTAATAATAGAATAATTAACACAGTGGGAGATCCATTTAAAAAAATAGAAGAAGACTCTCTTAGAATACTTCGTGCAGTAAGATTTGCAACTACACTTGATTTTAAATTGTCTGATGAATTAAAAGAAGCTATAAAAAAATTTAGATATTTACTTAAAAATTTATCTTATTATAGAAAAAAAGAAGAGTTAGATAAAATATTTTCAAGCAGCAATAACAAATACGGAATAGAACTTATTATTTCTTTAGGTCTTGATGAGTATTTGGAATTGTCTAATATTAAAAATATGATTCCAACAACTTATTTAATAGGCACCTGGGCTCAACTTGATGTAGTAGATAAATATAGTTTCAATAGCGTAGAAAAGGAATCGATAAAACAAATAACTGAATTAATGGATAAAGATTTATTGGACTATAATAATTTGTATAAGTATGGTTTATATATTTCAACAATAGTAGCTGAAATTAAAGGTATAGATAAATGTCTTGTTAATAAAAAATACAATGAATTATCTATACATAACAAAACAGACATATCTATAACACACAGAGAGATTTGTATGATATTAGATAAAAATCCAGGTAGATTTTTAAGTACTATAATGAAAGATATAGAGTATAAAATTATTAATAAACAATTAGAAAATAAAAAAGAAGTTTTAATTAACTATATAAGAGAAAATTATTCATAATAGTTTTAATTACTTCTTTTTTTTGATATAATATTATTGTACAATATGAAGGTGAAAAGATGAAAGAAAGAGTAAATGAATTAGTTGAAATATTAAATAAAGCATCACTTGAATACTATACTTTAGATGAACCGGTGATAACTGATCAAGAGTATGATTCATATATGGATGAATTGATTAAAATAGAATCTACGCACCCTGAATTAGTAAGACCTGATTCTCCAACACAACGTATAGGTGGTGAAGTAATAGATTCATTTAAAAAAGTTGTTCATTCTATTCCTATGATGAGCTTAGCTGATATATTTAATGAAGATGAGGTATTAGATTTTGATGAAAAAATAAGAAAAGTAATACCTAGTCCAGAATATGTATGTGAATTAAAGATAGATGGTTTAAGTGTATCTTTAGAATATAAAAATGGTGAATTAATAACTGCTTCTACTAGAGGAGATGGAACTATAGGTGAGGATATAACGCATAATGTTAGAACTATAAAAAATGTTCCCTTAGTCTTAAAGAATAAAATAGATATTGAAGTTAGAGGCGAGATATACATGCCTAAAAAATCATTTAATTTATTAAATGATCAAAGAAAGAAAAACAATGAAAGATTATTCGCAAATCCTAGAAATGCTGCAGCGGGAAGTGTTAGACAACTTGATAGTAAAATTGCGGCTAATCGTAATCTATCAACTTTTATATATCATATGCCACAGCCTATTAATAATACTCACTATGAATCTTTAGAATACATGAAAAGTTTAGGATTTACCATTAATCCGAATATTAAAAAATATAATAGTATAAATGGCGTTATAGATTATATTAATTATTGGAGCGCAAACAGGAATACTCTTCCTTATGAGATAGATGGCATTGTAATTAAAGTAAATAATTATGATGATCAGAGAAAACTTGGAATAACTGCCAAAGTGCCTAAGTGGGCTATTGCGTATAAGTTTCCTGCAGAAGAGGTTTTAACAAAAATATTAGATATTGAATTTTGTGTAGGGAGAACTGGCAAAA
Source organism: uncultured Bacilli bacterium (assembly GCA_934130235.1). Taxonomy (GTDB): domain Bacteria; phylum Bacillota_I; class Bacilli_A; order RF39; family UBA660; genus UMGS1613. The sequence goes on along the minus strand of CAKOXU010000002.1, from coordinate 35,862 downwards.
TAACTCCAAGAGCTGATTTGAATCCTGTAAGACTTGCAGGAAGTGTTGTTAGGTCTGCTACTTTAAATAATGAGGATTATATTAAACAGAAAGATATAAGAATAGGTGATACTGTTTCTATACATAAAGCCGGTGATATAATACCTGAGGTAGTAGAAGTAAAACAAGAAAGAAGGACAGGTGCTGAAAAGCCTTTTGTTATGATTGATAAATGTCCAATATGTAATACCAATCTAATAAAAAAAGAAAATGAAGCTGCATATTTTTGCCCAAATGAATTATGCGATGCTAGAAATATAGAAAAACTTATACATTTTTCTTCTAGGGATGCTATGAATATAGAAGGATTTGGAGAAAGAATTGTAGAGGATTTTTACAATATGGGATATTTAAGGAGTATAAGCGATTATTATACATTATATGAAAAGAAAGAAGAATTAAAAGAATTAGAAGGGTTTGGAGAAAAAAGTATTCAGAATTTATTATCTAATATAGAAAAAAGTAAGAATAATTCTTTGGAAAAACTATTATTTGGTTTAGGAATAAGACATGTTGGAAAAAAAACAGCTAAAATTATTTCTAGTGTTTATAAAAAATTAGATAAAATTAAAGAGTCGAAAGAGGAAGAGCTTTCTATAATACCAGATATAGGTAGTGTAATTGCTAAAAGCGTATATGATTATTTTAAAGATGAAAAAAATATTGAAAATATAGAAAGATTAAGAAGTTATGGCGTAAATTTTGATTATATTGATAATACAAGTGATGAACAAATATTTAAAGATAAAACAGTTGTTATAACAGGGTCACTAAAACAATTTACTCGTAATGAACTAAAAGAATTAATAGAAAATTTAGGTGGTAAAACTACTGATAGTGTTTCTAAAAACACATCTATTGTTATAGTAGGAGATTCACCTGGAAGCAAGTATGATAAAGCTAAAGAATTAAATATAACAATATGGAATGAAGAAGAACTTAAAAGTTTTTTAGGAGGTATAAATGGAAGCATGGAGTAATTTTAAAGGAACTAAGTGGAAAAATAGTATAGATGTTGAAAATTTTATTGAATCTAATTATAGTGAGTATTTATCTGATGAAAAGTTTTTAACTGGTATAAGTAAAAAAACAGAAAAACTATGGGATAGATGTAAGAAACTACTTGCAAAAGAGTCTATAAGTGGAGTACTTGATATAGAAACTTATATAATGAGTGGTATTGATAACTTTAATCCAGGATATATAGATAAAAAAAATGAGGTAATAGTAGGCTTACAAACGGATGAACCATTAAAGAGAATTGTTAATCCATATGGTGGATTTAGAATGGTTAAACAAGCTCTTGATGCATATGGATATCATTTGGATAAAGATATAGAGTTAAAATTTAATGAATATAGAAAAACTCATAATGACGGTGTTTTTGATGCATATACAGAAGATATTAAAAAAGCTAGGCATAATCATCTAATAACAGGACTTCCTGATGCATATGGTAGAGGTAGAATAATAGGTGATTATAGACGTTTACCGCTTTATGGTATTGATTATTTAATAGAGGAAAAAGAAAAAGATAAGAGTAAATTAACTGATTTATCCAGTATATCTGTAATACAGTTAAGGGAAGAAGTTAGTGAACAAATAAAAGCCTTAAAACAAATTAAAACTATGGCATCACGTTATGGCTTCGATATATCAAAACCAGCATCAACTGCACAAGAAGCTATACAATGGCTATATTTTGCGTATTTAGCAGCTGTTAAACAGAATAATGGTGCAGCTACATCAATTGGAAGAAATTCAGCTTTTATAGATATATATATAGAAAGAGATTTAAAAAACAATGTAATAACAGAACAGGAAGCACAAGAACTTATAGATCAATTTATAATTAAATTAAGATTAGTAAGACATTTAAGAACTCCTTCGTATAATGAAATATTTGCAGGAGATCCAACATGGGTAACTGAATCAATAGGTGGTATGATGGATAATGAACATTCATTTATTACAAAAACAGCCTATCGTATGCTTAATACATTAAATAATATAGGGCCTTCTGCAGAACCTAATATGACTATATTGTGGAGTACTAAATTACCAGATAGTTTCAAAAAATATGCATCATTAATGTCCATAAAAACACATACTTTACAATTTGAAAATGATGATTTAATGAGAAATATATATGGAAATGATTATGCGATTTCGTGTTGTGTATCTGCAATGAAATTAGGATACCAAACTCAATTTTTTGGAGCACGTATAAATCTACCAAAAGTATTATTGTATGCAATAAATGGTGGTAGAGATGAAATAACAAAAGAGTTAGTAATAGATGGAATAGAACCTATAGATGGTGAATACTTAGATACAGAAATTGTTTATAAATCATTTGAACAAGTATTAAAAAAAGTTGTTAAAACTTACGTAGATGCATTAAATATCATACATTATATGCATGATAAGTACGCTTATGAATCAAGTCAGATGGCATTTTTAAATACTAATTTAGAATATTTAATGGCATTTGGTATAGCTGGTATATCAATAGTAGCAGATTCATTTTCAGCAATTGAATATGGTCATGTAAGAGTAAAAAGAGATTCAGATGGTATTACAAATGCATTTGATGTTGAACTTGATTATCCAAGATATGGAAATAATGATGATAAGGTAGATGTTATTCTTACTACAATCATTAAAAGGGTTTTTAGAGAGTTTAAAAAGTATCCATTATATAAAGGTGCAAGACCTACTATGTCATTACTTACAATAACATCTAATGTTATGTATGGACATTCAACAGGAGCAACTCCGGATGGTAGAAAAGCACATCAACCATTCGCACCTGGAGCAAATCCAACAAGTGGTGCAGAGAAAAATGGTGCCTTAGCCGCACTTTCATCAATTGCTAAAATACCTTATAAAGATTATTGTGAGGATGGTATATCAAATACATTTTCAATCGCACCGGATGCCCTTGGTAAAGATGAAGACACTAGAGTTATAAATTTAACAAAAATATTAGATGGTTATATGAAAAGTAAAGCTCATCATATAAATGTAAATGTTTTAGATAAACAGATGCTACTAGATGCAAAAGCTAATCCAAATAAATATCCAAATTTAACTATCAGAGTGTCTGGATATGCGGTTAATTTTAATAAACTTACAGAAGAACAAAAAGATGAGGTAATTAGTAGGACATTCCATGAAAGAATCTAAAGGATATATACATTCTATTGAAACAATGGGGCTTGTAGATGGCCCTGGCATAAGAATAGTCATATTTATGCAAGGATGTTATTTACGATGTTCATTTTGTCATAATCCAGACACATGGAAAGCTAGATCCAAATTTAAATTTACTCCTAGCGAGTTGGTAGATGAAATAAGAAAATATAGGCCATATATTGAACAAGGTGGTGGAGTTACATTTTCTGGTGGAGAGCCTTTATTTCAATCTAAATTCTTATTAGATACATTAAAATTGTGCAAAAAGGCTGGCATTCATACATGTATAGATACATCCGGTACCGGGTATAATATAAAATATCTAGATGATATTTTAAAAACAGTCGATTTAGTAATATTAGATATTAAGGCTTTAAATAAGACCGATTATAAAAAAATAACTAAACGTCCTATCGATATGTTTAATTATTTTAAAGAACGACTAAATTATTTTGGAACCGAAACATGGCTAAGACAAGTTATAATACCTGGTATAAATGATACAGAAGAATATATAAAATTTTTAAAAGAGTATATTACTGGGTTTAATAACGTTTCAAAAGTAGAACTTTTACCATATCATACAATGGGTGTTGATAAGTATAAAAAATTAAAACTTAAATATAGATTAGCGGGTGTTCCTGCAATGAATAAAGATGAGTGTAAGAGGCTTGAAAATATATTAAATAGTATAGAAAATTAAAGAATTATTTTAAATAATTCTTTTCTTTTAAATATATAAATGGTATAATTTTTATAGTGAGGTTATTATGATTAGATACAATCCAAAAATAGATGAAGGCTTGTCAAATTCACAGGTAGAATATAGAATTTCTCAAGGTCAAGTTAATTATAATTGTGATGTAAAAACTAAAACTATAGGACAAATAATATTCTATAATGTTTTTACTTTGTTTAATATGTTAAATTTATTTTTGGCTATTTTAATATTTATAGTAGGAGAGTATAAAAATCTTTTATTTATGGGTGTAGTAGTATGTAATACTTTAATAAGTATAATTCAAGAGATAAGATCTAAAAAAACAATAGATAAGTTATCAGTTATATCAAGTATAAAAACTACTGTAATAAGAGATTCTAAAGAAAAGGCTATTAACATAAATGAGATTGTTCTAGATGATATAATTAAATTAAAAAATGGTTCTCAAGTTGTTACAGACTGTGTAATATTGGATGGTGATGTAATAGTTGATGAGTCATTTATAAGTGGAGAAGAAAATCACATATGTAAAACAGCACAAGATATATTGTACTCAGGTAGTTTTGTAGTAGGTGGTAATTGTACTTGCCGTGTTGAAAGAATAGGAAAAGACAATTATATATCTAAAATAACTAATGAAGCTAAATACATAAAAAAAGTTAATTCAGTTATAATGAATACCTTGAAAAGAATAATAAAAATAATATCTATTATAATTGTACCATTAGGTATAATACTATTTTATAAAGAATATAATATAGATCATAATATAACAAATACTATAGTTAATACAGTAGCTGCTATTATTGCCATGATACCTGAAGGATTAGTACTTTTAACTAGTACTGTTTTAGCTGTAAGTGTTATTAGACTTTCAAAGGAAAATGTACTAGTTCAACAATTGTATTGTATTGAAACTTTAGCGCGCGTAGATACGCTATGTATAGATAAAACAGGAACTCTTACTGAAGGAATCATGTTAGTTGAAGATGTAATTGTATTAAATGATAAATATAATTATAAAGAAATATTATCTGCTATGTCTAATGAATTAAAAAATGATAATGAGACTATGAAAGCAATTCATAGAAAATTTAATATCAATAATGATTATAAAGTAAAATCAAAAGAGAATTTTACTTCTAGTAAAAAATATTCTTCTGTTACTTTTAACAAAGGGAAGTTTATAATAGGTGCTCCTGATATATTAGATAATAGTATTGAAATGAAAAAGTTAATAAATAAGTATTGCGATTATAGAGTTTTATTGCTTAAAGATGAAAAGAATAATATTGCATTAATATTATTAAAAGATAAAATAAGACATAAAGCGCATGAAACATTAGAGTATTTTAAAAAATATGGAGTTAATGTAAAAATAATAAGTGGTGATAGTGTTAATACAGTTGTTAATATAGCAAAACGCTTAAAACTTAAAAACATAAACGCTATTGATATGTCTATTAATAATACAAATTATGATAAACAATTGGTGGAAGATTATAACATTTTCTGTCGTGTTAGTCCATCACAAAAGAAAAAATTAATTAAAGCCTTAAAACAAAATGGACATACAGTGGCTATGATAGGTGATGGTGTGAATGATGTTTTAGCGCTTAAGGAGTCAGATTGTTCTATTGCTATGGCATCTGGAACTGATGCAGCACGTAATGTATCAGAATTAGTTCTTTTAAATTCTAATTTTGATTCAATACCACATGTTGTAGAAGAGGGAAGAAGAACTATAAATAATATACAAAGATCTGCTACCTTATTCTTGAGTAAAACAGTATATGCAACTATACTTGCTTTGATATTTGTATTTATACCTGCACATTATCCTTTTGAACCTATACAACTTAGTTTAATAAGTTCAATAACTATAGGAATTCCTGCCTTTGTTTTAGCGCTCGAACCTAATTATACTATTGTTGATAACAATTTTTTTACGAATGTAGTAAAAAGAGCTATTCCAAGTGGACTAACAGTAGTTATAAATGTCTTAACAGTCGTTTTATTAGCGTATATCTTTAATTTAAGTGATAAAGTAATTTCTACTTTAGCCGTATTATTAGTCGCTCAAACAGGATTTATTTTACTATATAAAATATGTTATAAATTTAATAAGTTAAGATTAGTACTTTTTATAGGTCTTATATTACTATTTATAAGTAGTATTGTTGGATTTAAAAATTTATTTGAATTAGTAATACTTAAACCTATATTTATTGTAGTAGTGATACTTATGCTTATGTTAGACATAATGTTATTTAATGCATTATATAAATTATTTAATTACAAAATAATGAAAAGAGGATGATTTTATGAATATAGAAGATATAGTTATAAAAAAAGAACCAAAAATAATATTTATGGGAACTCCCGATTTTAGTGTTCCAATATTTGAGAGTTTAATAGAAAATTACAAAGTAATTGCAGTTGTTACTCAACCGGACAAAAAGGTTGGTAGAGAAGGAAAAATAGTATTTTCGCCAGTTAAGAAAAAAGCTATTGAAAACAACATAGTAGTTATACAACCATGGAATTTAAAAGAGCAATACAATGAGATAACAGAACTAGATCCTGATATGATAGTTACATGTGCCTATGGTAAAATATTACCTAAAGAAATATTGGATTATCCAAAATATGGATGTATTAATGTACATGCATCATTACTTCCAAAATATAGGGGAGGCGCTCCTATACATAGGGCTATAATGAATGGAGATAAAACTACAGGTATAACAATTATGTATATGGATATTGGTATGGATTCAGGTGATATAATATCGCAAGAAAAAATTGATATAAGAGATACTGATACAACAGAGATTTTACACGATGAATTAAGTAATATGGGAGCTAAGTTATTAATTAAAACTTTACCTTCAATTTTTGAAGGAAAGAATAGCAGAATAAAGCAAGATGAATCTTTAGTTACTTATGCACCTATAATAACTAAAGAAGATGAGAAAATAGATTTTTCTAAAACTGCTTTAGAAATATATAATAAAATAAGGGGATTAAATAGTTTTCCAGGTGCTTATTTTATTTTAGATGGTAAACGTATAAAAGTATATGAATCATATATAAAAGATGAGTATTATGCTGAAAGATTAAATGGAGAAATTGTATCAGTATCTAAAGATGGTATAGAAGTCAAAGTAAGTAATGGCGTTATAGTATTTACAGTTATTCAAAAAGAAGGAAAACCTAAGATGTTGGCAAAAGACTTTATTAATGGATTAAAAGAAAATATAGTAGGAAAAGTATTAGAATGAAAAAGTTAATAGAAATGTACAAGGATCCTAAGAAAAAAGCTATCGCACAATTGATATTGTTCTTTATATTTTTTGTATTTGTTTTTATTTTTATAAAAACCGGAAATAGTATTAATAATTCAATCGAGCCTATAGAACCTAGAAGTGTTGTATCTAACAACTATACATATACATATACCATTAATGATGTAATAATAAATGGATCTAATATAAATAATCAAGATACATTTATTTATAATAATATAGAATATAAATTAAATAACAACAATTATATAGATTCAAATGGTAATCTGTTTGTTTTGGATAATCTTAATATAGGCCTATTTAATAGGCAAAATATAATTAATATTACAAATAATATTGATTACATTGAAACAACTACTTACAAAGATAAAACAGTAAAAACTGTATATGAGATTAGTTATAAAACCTTTGGTTTAACTGATGATACTAATACAAATATAACAGTTTATAAAGATATTAATGATAATATAGTCAAATGTGAGTTAATACTCTATAATTATAATATAGTATTGGAGTATAATATTAATAAGGAGTAATAATATGATAAATATAAAATCAGATTCAAGAAAAGTAAAAAAGGGTGATATATTTGTTGCTCTTAACGGTATAAGTAGTAATGGAGAAGATTATGTAGATGTCGCTATTAAAAATGGTGCTAGTAAAATAATCGTTGAGAGTGATAATAAATATAGTGTAGAAACTATAAAAGTAAAAGACACTAGAGCATACTTAAATGAGTATTTAAATACTCACTATAAGAGTATAATAGATGAAATGAATATAATAGGTCTTACTGGAACGAATGGAAAAACAACTACTTGTTATTTGATTTATCAAGCTTTAAATAGTTTAAACATAAAATGTGCTTATATAGGAACTATTGGTTATTATCTTGATAAAAAAGTATGTTCACTATCTAATACTTCGCCAGATGTATGTGATTTATTTGATCTCATTGTAAATGCATATGATAATGGATATAAAACTATTGTAATGGAGGCAAGCAGTCAAGGCCTTGCTATGAATCGATTAGAGGGGATAAGATTTAATTATGCTATTTTTACTAATTTAACACAAGATCATTTAGATTATCATAAAACTATGGAGAATTATGCATTAGCAAAACAATTATTGTTTAAAAAATTAAAAACAGATGGAATATCTATTTTAAATGCAGATGATAGTTATAAAGATTATTTTATAACAGATAATACAAAGTATTATGGAGAACTTGGTAGTGATTATAAAATACATGATATAAAACTAGGATATATTACAAGTTTTAAATTGGATATTGGATCAAATACATATAACTTTGAATCTCACTTGATAGGTAAATATAATATATATAATTTAGTTTGCTGTATAGCGCTCCTTAATTCTATGAATATTAGTATTGATAAAATAATAAATGTTGTAAAGACATTATCTTGTCCACCTGGAAGAATGCAAATAGTTCGTTATAATAATTCTATTGTAGTAATAGACTATGCACATACACCAGATGCTATGGAAAATATTTATAATACTGTAAATGAAATAAATAAAGGAAAAATATATACTGTGTTTGGATGTACAGGTGATAGGGATAGAACAAAGAGGCCTATTATGATGGATTTATCTACACAAAACAGTTTTTATACTATAATAACTAGCGATGATTTACATAATGAAGATTTTAATCAAATAGTTTCGGATATGATAAAAGGAAATACTAAAAATAATTATGAAATAATTAAAGATAGAGCAAAAGCAATTGAAAAAGGAATTAGTTTATTAAAAGACAAAGATATATTACTTATATTAGGAAAAGGTCATGAAGAATTTATAATAGTAGGGAACAATAAAATTCCTTTTAATGATAAAGAACAAGTAGAAAAAATAATAAGTAAAAAAGTTATATCTTAATTAACACTCAGTATATTTATGAATAAAATATACTGAGGTGTTTTTATGATAAAAATAGATTCAAGAAAAGTTGTAAAAGGCGATACTTTTATCGCTATAGATAAAGGTCATTTATATGTAGAAGACGCTATTAAAAACGGTGCATGCACTGTTATAGTTGAAAAAGGAAACTATAATGTTAATACTATAAAAGTTTCTGATACAAAAAAATATTTAACTGATTATTTATATGATAATTATTATAAAGATATAAAAGACATTAATCTTATAGGGGTAACTGGAACGAACGGAAAAACAACTACTGCTTATTTAATTTATCAAGCACTTAATAAACTAAATATAAAATGTGCTTATATAGGAACATTAGGATTTTATTATAATAATAAGGTTATACATACTAATAATACTACACCCAATTTATATGAAATGTATCAATATTTATTAGAGTGCAAAGAAAATGATATTAACTTTGTCGCAATTGAAGTAAGTAGTCAGGGATTATGTATGGGCAGAGTAGATAGTTTAAAATTTAAATATGCTATTTTTACTAACTTAACACAAGATCATTTAGACTACCATAAAACTATGGATAATTATATAGAAGCAAAAAAAATGCTGTTTGAAAAATTAGATGGTACATCCATTATAAATGTAGATGATGAATACAGTTCTAATTTTATGATTAATGATAATATTGTTACTTATGGTCGTACTAGTGATCAATATAAAATAGACAATATTGCTATAACTAAAGATGGTACAACATTTACCGTTAATGATATAAAATATAGTACTAAATTACTAGGTGAATACAATGTTTATAATATTACTATAGTAATAATTTTATTGGAACTAATGAATCTTGATACTAAGGTTATAGAATTATTGGAACCACCAAAAGGTAGAATTCAAATAATTAATTATAACGATAATAGTATTATTATAGATTATGCACATACACCGGACGCAGTGCTAAAAGTATTAAATTCTATGAGGGACTTAAATCCTAAAAATATAATAACAATAATAGGATGTGGTGGAAATAGAGATAAGTTAAAAAGACCAATAATGGGTAAGATAGCAGTTGAAAATTCTGATTATGTTATTTTTACAACCGATAATCCTAGATATGAAAATAAAAGAAAAATATTAAAAGATATAACTTGTAAACTTGACAAATCAAATTATAAAATAATTGTAAACAGATATAAAGCTATAAAAAAAGGTATACAAAAGTTATCAAAAAATGATATACTATTAGTACTGGGAAAAGGTCATGAAGAATATCAAGATATAAAAGGTAAAAAAACACATTTTTCAGATTATGATACAGTAATTAATATAATAAGGAGATGAATCTATGTATCAATTAACTAAAGCAACATTAGCACTTATGTTAGGATTTATGATTTCAATAGTAATAGGCATAGTGTTATTACCACTACTTAGAAAACTAAAAGTAAAACAAACTCTTAGTACATATATGTTTAAAAGACATAAAAATAAGCAAGGAACTCCTACAATGGGAGGATTAATATTTATATTAACTACAATCATTTCTATGATTATATTACTATTACTTGGAAAAGTAGAGTTTTCATATAATTTACTTATTGTAATGTTTGTATTTGTTGCTTATGCAGCATTAGGATTTATAGATGATTATTTAATAATTAAAAGAAGAAATAATGTAGGTCTTACTGAGTTTCAAAAATTACTAGGTCAAACTTTAATAGCGCTTGTTTTCTTCTATATATATATGCGTAGTGGAGCTAAACCTAGTCTAGAAATTTATACATTTGGAATAGAGATAAACATGGGCTGGTTTTATGGAATATTCTTATTATTTATGTTAGTAGCAAGTTCAAATGCAGTAAATATTACAGATGGATTAGATGGCCTTGCAGGAGGCTTATCTGCAATAGCGTATTTTACTTTTGGACTTATTGCAGCCAATTCTAAAGCTATTTCTGGTTCTTCTGATATAGCAGTATTTTCATTTGTCTTAGTTGGTGCATTAGTAGGATTTTTGGCTTTTAATTCTCGACCTGCAAAAGTATTTATGGGTGATACGGGTTCTTTAGCGCTCGGAGGTACATTAGCTGCAATAGCTATTATAACTAAGCATGAACTTACATTTGTAGTTGTATGTGGAGTGTTTGTATTTGAAACACTTGTATGTTTAATTCAAATAATTAGTATGGTATATTTTCATAAAAAAGTGTTTTTAATGACACCATATCATCATCATTTAGAAAAATTAGGTTGGAATGAAAGGGATATAGTTGTTACATTCTTGTGTATTGGTCTAATACTAAGTATGGCTGCTATATTATTTGGAGTATGGTATTAATACTCTTTTTTTTCATTTCTTTTTCACAAATACTACACATTTATACATTATAATGAATACACAAGGTTGAAAAACCTTGAGTAAACACTCCTTACTACAGAGAAGCCTTATGGCTTTTTCTTTTTGTTTGATAATAATTATTAATAATGATATAATTAAATAGGTGAAAATATGCAGTATGAATTAGATAATCAAACATATAACGTTATAATTACAAAAAAAAATAATAAAAATTTGTATATTAGAGTTAAAGATGATATGAACATTTATGTTACTTGTAATTATTTAACTACTAATAAGAAAATTTTAAGTATACTTAATGATAATGAAAGCTCTTTACGAAAAATGATTGAAAAAGTGCAAAATGAAAATAAAAAGAAGGAAAAATTCTTTTATTTAGGAAATTCCTATGATATAATTGAGATGTCTAATGTAGATAATGTATGTATTAATGGTAGTACTATAATATGTAAAGATAAGACTATGTTAGATAAATGGTTAAAAAAAGAGATAATAAGAATATTTGATGAAAGATATGTATATGTTTATAATCATTTTAACGAAAACATAAAATCTCCACTTTTACGTATAAGAAATATGAAAACAAGATGGGGAGTATACAATAGAGTAAATCATACAATAACACTTAATTCAAGACTTATTGAGTTTGATATTGAGAAAATAGATTATGTTATTGTTCATGAATTATCACATATTCTTTATTTTAATCATTCTAAAGACTTTTGGAATTTAGTATCTAAATATTGCGTTGATTATAAGAGAATTAGGAAGGAAATGAATAAGTAGTTATGAAAATATATAAAAGAATTTTTTTAATTATTATGATACTTTGTATGTTTACGGGAATAAATGCAAGTGCTAAAACTCTTGATGAGTTAAAAAAAGAGTTGAGTGATACTGAGGCAAAATATACTGCTAATCAGAATCAAAAAGAACAAACAGAGGGAGAAATAGAGCAAACTAGAAAAAAAATAGTATCTCTTTCTGCGGAAAAAGAACAAGTTCAAAAAGATATTATTAAAATAAATGACGAATTAGATGAACTTGCTAAGGATATAGAAAAGATGCAGAAGGAAATTAAGACTATTGTAAATTACTACCAATTATCAAGTTCTAATTCTGTATATTTAGAGTATATGTTTAGTGCAACTAGTTTTACAGATTTTATTTATAGGCTTGCAGTTGCAGAGCAATTAAGTGAGTATAGAAAAAATACTATTGATAAATATAATAAGCTAATAGAAGAGAATAAAAGAAAAGTAAAAGAATTGGCTTCTAAAGAAGTTTCATTAGACAATTTAGAAGGACAACTCTCTACAGAGCTTGCATCTTTAGGTGATAATTTATCTAAAATAACTGAAGAAGCTATAGATATCAAATCTGAAATAAGTGATTTGAAAAAACAAGTAAATACTTATCAAAATACATATAAATGTTCATTAAATGAACAGCTTACGACTTGTGTAAATAGATATAATAAATCTCAGGGCGCTGGTTATTTACCATCAGCTGCAGGATTCTATAGACCTATATCAAAAGGAGCATTAAACTTTGAGTATGGATATACAAAAAAATATGGTGCTTTCCATGATGGCGTGGACTTTAGTATACCTCATGGTACACCTGTATATTCAGTAGCTGACGGAACTGTTGTTTCTATTAAACCTAGACAAAGTTGTGGTGGAAACATGGTTTATATAGCTCATAAAGTAAATGGAAAAACATATACGTCTGCATATTTCCATTTAGCTGACCCAATATTAGTTAAAGTAGGACAATATGTTACTCATAATACACAAATAGGTTCTTCTGGTGGAGTTCATGCAATTGAATGGTGGGATTCAACTAGTTGTTCAACTGGAGCACATCTTCATCTTCAAATAGCAACCGGATTATATATGACAGATTATTTCTGGTATTCAGATTTTAGATCTAGATCATTTAATCCAAGAGATGTTATAAACTTCCCAGCAACCGATGTACCTTTCTCTGGAAGATAAATCGACAAAAGTTATAAATCACGACTATTATAATAATAGTGGTGATTTTTTATGCGTGTAAAAGTATTTGATGAATCTCATGAACTTGACTTAGAAAAAAGTATTAATAATTTTTTAAATGATGATATTGAAATTATAGATATTAAATACCAAGTAGCTATATCAGTAATGGGAGATGAACAACTATACTGTTTTAGTGCAATGATAATATATGATGAATAAATATAAATTATTTAATGCATTATATTCATAGAATAATAGAGGAGGAGAATATGTATAATAATTTTACTGAAGATGTAAAAAAAGTATTAATAAGAGCAAAAGAGGAGATGAAAGCTTTAAATCATCCATATGTAGGAAGTGAGCACCTTCTTTTAGCGCTCTTAAAATTTAAAAACACTGTTAGTGATACCTTAAATAAATATGATATTACATATAAAAATTTTAAAGAAGAAATAATTCGTGTAATAGGAATTGGTAAGATAGAAAGCTCTTGCTTTTTATATACGCCTTTATTAAAAAGAGTAATAGAAAACGCTTATTTAGACAGCAAAGAAAACAATAATGGTTTAATAACTCTTAATCATGTAATAATTAGTTTACTTGAAGAAGGAGAAGGAGTAGCAATCAGACTTCTTTTAGGTATGGATATAGATTTAGAAGACCTGTATCACGCTTTTGTAAAAATACCTAATATAAAAAAGAGTAAAAATAAGAAACTATTAGTTGAAGAAATAGGTGATAATCTTATTAAAAAATGTTCAGATATGGATCCAGTAATAGGTAGAGATGAAGAAGTTAAACAAATAATTGAAATATTATGTAGAAGAAAGAAAAATAATCCAATACTTATAGGAGAAGCGGGTGTAGGAAAAACAGCTATTGTAGAAAATTTAAGTAAGCTAATATCTATTGGTAAAGTTCCATATAAATTAAGAGGTAAAAAAATAATTAGTTTAGATGTTTCACAATTAGTATCAGGAACTAAATATAGAGGCGAATTTGAAGAAAGAGTAAATAAATTACTTAAAGAGTGTGAAGAAAATGACGATATTATATTGTTTATAGATGAAATTCATACATTAGTAGGTGCCGGAGGAGCAGAGGGTGCTATTGATGCATCAAATATATTTAAACCTGCTTTAGCACGTAACAAGTTAAGATGTATTGGAGCTACTACTACTTTAGAATATAAAAAAAGTATAGAAGAAGATAAAGCGCTTGATAGAAGATTTCAAAAGGTAGAGATACAAGAACCTAATAATGCTGTATTAAAAGAAATATTATATAAATTAGTTTCTACCTATTCAGCATATCACAAAATATCTATTTCAAATGAAATGCTAGATTATATAATAGAACTTTCAAATAAATATATTCATAATAGATATCAGCCTGATAAAAGTATAGATATATTAGATGAAGTATGTGCTCACGTATCATTGAAACAATCTAAAATAGAAAAAAAATACTATAATATATTAAATAAGATAAATGAATTAAAAAAATTAAAAAAAGATTGTATAATGAATTCTTTATATGATCAGGCAACTGAATATAAAAGAGAAGAAAATATACTTACAGATAAGTTAAATAAAATAGAATTAAATAAAAATAATATAAAAAACGAGGTAAAAAAAGATGATATAATTGAGATAGTTAGCAGAAAATGTAATGTACCTATATTTCAGCTAGAAGATTATAATAGTAATGAAATACTAAAAATAGAAAAAAACTTAAAAAAAACAGTTATTGGTCATGATAAAAATATAGATAAATTAATGAATGTAATAAAAAGAATTAAATTAGGTTTTACTGATAATAATGGATGTTATTGTATACTTTTTCAAGGACCTAGTGGAGTCGGGAAAACATTTTTAGCGCAGCAATTTGGTAAAAGTATTTTTAATAATATAATAAAACTAGATATGAGTGAGTATACAGAGGCTCATTCTATTAGTAAACTAATAGGATCACCAGCCGGATATGTAGGTTATAATGATTCAAAAAATGTATTTGAATGCGTAAAAGACAATCCTTTTTCTGTAATAATATTAGATGAGATAGAAAAAGCTAATAGTACCGTTATTGATTTATTATATCAAATATTAGAAGATGGAAAAGTAAAAGATGCTAAAGGAGAAGATATATACTTTAATAATTGTATAATAATTATGACATCCAATATAGGATATTTAACTAAGAGTATAGGATTCAATAGTACAAATACAAAAACAGAATTAAAAGAGTTCTTCTCAATACCGTTTGTAAATAGAATAGATTCTATATTAGAATTTAAAACATTAACAGAAAAAGATATGCTTAATATAATTAATAATAAGCTAAAACAGTTAAAAGAAAAGTATAAAAGTGTAAATATAAGAATTTCTAATGAAACAAAAAAAGATATATTAAATTTATCTAACTATAACGAATATGGAGCCAGAAAAATAGATAAGATAATAAAAAATAATATTGAAAATATAGTTATAGATAAATTATTAAATAATGAATATAGTGTATATATTAAAAATATAAATAATAAATGTTTTAGTTAAAAAATGTTTCGCTTTTTATTAAATTATGCTATAATATTTTATAGGGTGATTATATGAGCGATTTAGAGATAAAACAGGCTTTACAAAGTAATCCTTATCTTTCAACAGAGATAAAAGAAAGACTATATAGTTTGGTATTGAAACTTCAATCTAAAATAAAAGAAGTTGACATTAACAAGCTAACTAAATCACTTAAAACATTAAAATTAGGGAAACTAAGTAAATTCGAAAGAAAAGGTATATACTACTATGATGTTTATAGAAATATTGCCTATATAGATGCGAATAAATTAGAAGGTAATTATGATCCGGACCATATTTTTATGAAAGTATTATTAGAAATGGCTACTAGTACTAATACATATACAGGTTTTAATTCAGATGAAAGATTAAGAGCGCTTAATTTAGCTTATACTGAGATTTTAGCTAATTATGTTATTGGAAATGAAGGGACATCTGATTTAGAGGAAGAGGTTTTTATAGCTAATCTTTTAAGTCATATAGTTGGTAAAGATACTATGTTTAATTCATATTTTACGAATGATGGAAGAAGTATTATTAAGGCTATGCTAGATGTGGAGGTAGGATTATAATGTCTAGAGAATTAACAAGTACAAAAACTGATTCAATTCTAAATAGAACTAATAGATTAAATGTTACTAAAGGAACTTCTGCTTGGGTATCAGATGAGTTTTCTAATATTATTACTGATATTTCGGAATTGTATTCTAAGTTAGTAGCAAAAGGAAAAGTAAAAGAAGAAGAGGCTGAAGCATTTTACAATGACTATTATTCACAATTTACTACTAGTAATTGTAATAATTATTTTGATAGTCCACATAAAAATTTGCCTTTAGCAGCCAATAGAGCTAAGGAAAGTATTGATGTTGCACTCATTTCACGTGTTAACACTGATATACATAGTAAATTGAGAAAGACTGCATAATGTGCAGTTTTTTAATTTGGTGTAAATAAAGTATTACAATGAAATCTAATATTATGAAAAGTTGATGAAGTAGATTGACTTAGAAGATTATATATAATAAAATTAATTTGTAAAAGGGAGACATAAAAATGAAAGGAGTACTATGAGTAAAGATTTAAATTTTTTAAAATTTAATATGACTGACGAAATGTATAAAGAACTCGTGTATTATTCATCATTAAAAAGTAAATTAGAAAAATATAAAAAAGAGAACAACAAAGATAGTATTGAAAAACTAGAAAATGAAATGAAACAAGTAAGAAGAAAATTTATATCTAATTTTAAAAAAAATAATAAAAATCAAATAGAAGAATATCTGTTTTTAATAAATGATAAATAAAAAATAATTCTACTTTTGTCGATATTGTATAAGTTTATCTAAACCTGTGGTAAATTATATAGGAAGGTGAACATATGCTTAAAGTTAATACTGAGTTTAGAAAGGGAATATTATTTGTAAGATTAAAAGGCGAACTTAACAAAGATAGTGTTGATGTTTTTAACAAAAAAGTAACGGATGTTATAAAGAAAACAGGGATAATAAATATTGTATATAATCTTAAATACCTAAAATCAATTGATTTTAAGGGAATAAATGCTATTTTATATAATTATGAATTGTGCAAAATAAATAATGGTAGAAATTATTTATGTGGTAATAATGAGAATATAAGTAATTATTTAAAAAAGAGTAGATTAATTAATTATGTATATGAAATAGAGGATGAATTAAGTGCTATTAAGCTACTTAATTTGAATTAATATGGATAATTTAGAAAAAATAATTACAGAAAATTCTGGTTTAATCTATTCTATTATTACTAAATATTTTAAAGATTATATATATAAAGAAGATTTATATCAAGCTGGATGTATAGGTTTTATAAAAGCTTATAAGAATTATAAGAATGATTCTAATTGTAAGTTTACTACTTATGCATATACTTCTATATATGGCGAAATGTATAGATTAGTAAACGAAGATAGAGCTATGAAGGTAAGTAGGGATATAACAAGATTAAAATCAAAAATAGAGAAGGTTCGTATTTTATTAAGTCAAAAGATGATGAAAGAACCTACTAATTATGAAATTGCTTTATATTTAAATATAGATCCTATGCTTGTAGATGAAGCTGTATCAAGCTCATATCAAATTAAAAGTTTAGATTCATCTTTTTCAAATGATAACTCATATACATTATTGGATGTAATAGGTGAATCAAATAATATTGATGATTTGTTGATTTTAAAGGAAAAAATGAGTAAATTAAATGATATTGACAGACAAATAGTTATAAATAGATATATGAATGATTATACACAAAGTGAAACCTCTTCTTTATTAGGAATAACTCAAGTACAAGTTTCTAGAAGAGAAAAAAAGATTAAAGAAAAATTAAAGGTTTAGGACAAAAGATATTTATTATGGTAAATAAGTATCTTTTTTTAATAATCTAATAAAAGTTTTCATATTTATTTATTAATCAAAAAAATATAACTATTAATAATATAGTTATATCGCTTAAATTAAAATTTTATAAATAAGTAATATAAAGTATTGTGTTGAGCTTTAAATTGTGATATAATTAATACGTGTTTTGGAGTAGTACTCAAGAGGCTGAAGAGGCGCCCCTGCTAAGGGTGTAGGTCGGGCAACTGGCGCGAGAGTTCAAATCTCTCCTACTCCGCCATTTTGAATTTTGACCTTTGTTTTCAAAGGTTTTTATTTTTTTTAAGGTGATAATATGAAAGAATCAATATTATATAAAATACTTAGACCTGTTTTAACTTTTATATTTAAAGTGATATATAGGCCAACTATAATAGGTAAAGAAAATATTAGTACTACAGGTAGAATAATTTTAGCTGGAACTCATACACATATATTAGATTGTATACTTCTAATGTGTTGTACAAAAAGACCAATTCATTTTTTAGCTAAAGCAGAATTGATGAAGGGACCTAAAAAAATTATTTTTGCTAATATGGGCTTAATTCCTGTACATAGAGAAAGAAAGGATCCTAATAGTTTGATAGAAGCACGCAAGTATTTAAATAATGATATGGTTATAGGAATATTTCCTGAAGGTACTACACGTAAGAAAAAGAATACTTTATTACCGTTTAAAATAGGCGCTGTAAAGCTTGCGAGTGATACAAATAGTATGATAGTACCTTTTACTATAAATCATGAATATATACCATTTAAAAAAAGTGTTGAGATTATATTTGACAAACCAATAAGTATAAAAAATGATTTAGAAAAAGAAAATGAGTTGTTGAAGAGTATAATAGAGAAGAATATGGAGGGTTAATATGTATACAGATATATTTAAAGGATTAGTGAAAAGAAAGCTATCCGCACCTTGGAAAAAGTATTATAATGATTCAGATATGGATATTAAATTAAAAAATATTAGTTTATATGAACAAATAAGAAGAACATCGATAAAATATCCAAATGAAATTGCTTATAGTTATTTAAATAAAGAGGTAAAGTATAAGAAATTTATTAAACAAATAGATAAAGCTTCGATCTCTTTTAAAGTAATGGGTATAAGAAAAGGTGATATTGTAACAATATGCATGCCAAACACACCGGAAGCTATAATAGCTTTCTATGCGTTAAATAGGATAGGTGCAATTGCAAACATGGTTCATCCATTATCTTCCGAAGAGGAGATTAAACTAAGTTTATTAAATACTAATAGTAAATTATTAATAATAATTGATTTAAATTACAACAAAGTAAAAAATATCATAGATAATACTAAAGTGAAAAAAGTAATATTAGTATCGGCTTCTAATAGTATGAAATTGTATATGAAGGTTGCCTATAATTTAATGAATATAAAAAATCATAAAGGAACTTTATTTAAATATAAGTATATGGGATGGAATAGATTTATGAATTTATCTTTATTTAGAGATAAATTTATAGTGTCTCCTTATGGTAAGAATACACCAGCAGTAATATTAAGCAGTGGTGGAACTAGTGGAAAACCTAAAAATGTTGTAATACAGAATAGGGCTTTTTTACTTATAACAGAGCAAGAACGTATAATTATGAAAGATATGAATATTGGAGATTCTTGTTTAGCTATAATGCCTAATTTTCATGGATTTGGTTTAGCAGTATCAATGCATTCTGAATTTGCACTAGGATATAAAGTAGTATTAGTGCCTAAATTTGATTCAAAAAAATTTGATACCCTATTAAAACAAACACAACCTTCTATAGTGTTAGGAGTTCCAACACTTTTTGAAGCCCTTACAACAAGCAATAATGAACCTGATTTAGATTTATCATGCTTAAAGTATATGATATCAGGTGGTGATATGTTAACTAAAAATTTAGAGGACAGAATTAATGAGTATTTGGAAAATCATAATGCACATATAAAGGTATCACAAGGATATGGACTTACTGAGGCTTTATCTGCAGTTTGCTTAGGATTTAGGGAGGTAAATAAATCAGGATCTATTGGAATACCGCTTCCTGGTAATTATGTTAAGATTATTAATCCATCGACAAGAAAAGAAGAACCATTTAATGTAATTGGTGAAATCGTTATACATAATAATGCACTTATGATGGGTTATTTAAATAATGAATCTGAAACTAATGATGCATTGCAGAAGCATGATGATGGATATATTTGGTTACACACAGGAGATTTAGGGTATATGGATAAAGATGGCTTTATTTTTTATAAAGGTCGTCAAAAAAGAATGATAATAACAAGCGGATATAATGTGTATCCTTCTTATGTTGAGGATATAATTGAATCACACCCTGCAGTATTACAATGTACTGTAGTTGGTCAACCACATCCTTATAAGCAAGAAGTACCAAAGGCTTTTATAGTATTAAAAGAAGGATTCCATGGATTATTTATAAAATCGGAAATAAAAGAATATTGTAAAAAGAATTTATCTAAATATATGGTGCCTTATAAATTTGTATATAGAAAGAAATTGCCAACTACTAAGTTAGGTAAAGTTGACTTTAAGGTATTGCAAAGCGACATAGGTGAAGACGATGATGAATAAAAGAGTTCCATTATTTTATCATCTAGGTAAATTAATAATCATTCCTTTATTTAAATTATATTATAATCCTAAAATAGTAAATAAAGAGTATATACCTAAAAAAGGCCCAATAGTAATAGCAGGAAATCATAAGCATTTATATGATCAATTTCTAGTAATAGGTGCGACTAATAGGGGCATTCATTATATGGCTAAAAAAGAGTATTTTGATAATAAAAAAACAAAATGGTTTTTTAAATCAGCTGGCTGCATTAGTGTGGATAGAAAAAATCATGATACTAATGCAAAAAATATGGCATTAGACGTTTTAAAAGATAACGGTGCTATTGGCATATTTCCTGAGGGTACTAGAAATAAAACAGAAGAAGTATTACTTCCATTTAAGTATGGCGCAATAAGTATGGCTTCAAAGACTAATTCAACCATAGTTCCATTTGCAATAACAGGAGATTATAAGTTTAGAAGTAAAAACCTAAAGATAACTTTCTTAGAACCATTTAAAGTTGACAAAATGAGTAAAGAAGAAGCTAATAATAAGCTATACAGTATTATAAAAGAACAATTAATTAAAGAGATATGATATAATTAGTGTGGTGATAATATGAAAAAAACATATAAAATTATTTCAATACTATTATATTTAGTATCTCTTTTAATTTTATTGTTTTGTATTAAAATTAGATTTAGTAGTAGTACCAATCTAACAACTCAATTTAAAATTATACTATTTTTATTAGTAAGTATATTTATATATATATGTGGATATATTCAGATAAAAAAACTAAACTATAATAAAAAAATCTTAAAAGTGCATCTAGTAATCTATTTTTTATTGTATATAGTTATAATTTTCACATTAACACTTTTTGATGAAATATATGGTAGACAGGGATTTAAATTGATATCGTGGAATAAAGATTTATTGGAAACATATTTTAAGTATTCTTTCAATATAATACCATTTAGTACAATTAAATTATATATAAACGGTTTTATAAACGGTATAGTAAGTTCAAAAGTATTTTTTAATAATATATTTGGTAATATACTTGCTTTTATGCCATTTAGTATATTTATTCCTCTTATATTTAAAAAAGTAGATAAGTATTATAAATTATTATTAATAATGATACCCATTATAGTTATAATAGAACTTATGCAATTTATAACAATGTCAGGTAGTTGTGATATAGATGATTTAATATTAAACATTTTAGGAATAACTATAATGTATTTTGTATCAAAAATAAAGCCTATAAACGGGTTAATAAATAAAATATTTTATTTAGGAGTTGAGAATGAAAAAGAATAGGATAGTATTTTTAATATTTTTGTTAATTTTGTTTATGTTGTTGACTTATAATGTATGTACAAAAGATGAACTTATTATAGATAACTTCGTATATAATTATTTATATTTTAATAATATAATTACAACTATAATGAAATTAGTAACATTTTTAGGGAGCAAATATGCAGTAATACTAATTACTATTATTATAATAATAATTAATAGAAAAGATGGAATATATATATCAATAGGTTTGATCTTAATAACACTTATACAAATAGTTTTAAAAAATATATTTTCAAGGCCTAGACCTATAGGTATTAATTTAATAAATGAAACCGGGTATTCATATCCATCTGGCCACTCATTAACAGCAATGGCATTTTATGGATTTTTAATATATCTAATATGTAAAAGCAATATCAAAAGTAAAAATATATTAGTTATAATACTGTCTATTATTATATTATTAATAGGTATTAGTAGAATATATTTAGGAGTACATTTTACAAGTGATGTACTATGTGGATATACTGTATCTTTATTATTTTTAATTATATATATCACATTAATAGAAAGAATAGAATCAAAATGATTCTATTTTTTGTTTTAATATAATATTCAATTTTTATTAACGTCAATATAATAAAGTAAAGGAGGAGTATGAAAGCAAAGTTAAAATCTAGAAAGTTCTGGATAGCTGTTTTAAGTAATATTATTTCTATAACTGTTGTATTTAGACAAATAGGTGGTAATATTGGAATAATAGCTGGAATAATAGGTACTGTTTGTGCGTCTGTTTCATATATGATTACTGAATGTAAAGTTGATATAGCACGTGCTCAAGTAACTTATGAAGAGGTTACTAGTTTAATTTCTGAACTCAAAAAGAATAAGGGGGAAAATAAATAATGGAACGCGCTATATTAAATGTAAACACATTGCGTATAACTCAAAAAGCAAATGGAAGTTATTCACATAAAGGTGATAAGGCTATTGATATAGCTGGAACTACTAATTTGAAAGCGCCCTTTACCGGTGTAATAAAAAGAATTTATAAGTATGGTAATTGTGTATGGCTAGAGAGTACAGATAAAGTACAATATGCAGATGGAACAATTGATTATATGACTGTACTTACTATGCATGATAATGATATATCTAATTTATATGTAGGTAAGAAAATAAACCAAGGGCAAGTATATTATCAAGAAGGAAAAGCAGGTAATGCGACCGGAAATCATATACATATAACCGTTGGTAGAGGAAAGTTTACTTCAAATGGATGGTATAAAAATAGTGATGGTGTATGGTGTATTAACAATCAAATGAATATATTTGATGCATTATATTTACCTAAAAATATTAAAAGAATAACTGATGGTGGATATAACTGGAGAACTATAGATGAAGATACATTAAAAGATGATGTATATGTTGTAAAAGCTAATGACACTTTGTATGCTATTTCTAGAAAGTTTAATGTTAACTTAAAAGAATTAGTAAAAGTAAATAGTATTAAGAATCCAAATAGGATATATGTTGGTCAAAAGTTAATTATTCCTATTAGTAAAATTACTTATTATAAAAAATATGTTGGTAATACGACTTCTATAGTAGACGCACTAAGAAGCATTGGTGAGGACTATTCATTTAAAAGAAGAAAAGTAATCGCAAGTTTAAATAATATTAATTCTTATGTAGGTACAGCTACACAAAATATGAAGTTATTAGAGCTACTTAAATCAGGAGAACTTATAAAAAGTAAAAATTAAGCCTAGGCTTAATTTTTTAATTTGCTTTTTTTGATAAATATGATATAATAAATACTCGTATAAAGGGAGGCAGTATATGTTTAATAAAATAGAGTTTGACAAATACATTAAGTCTAATATTAACTCTAATTCAAGTATTAAAGAAATTATTCGTGTATTGGAAGAATCATATAATAAATTTAATATGCTTCAATTAGATATAAATGATTTTAGTAATTTATTGGAAAATGAAACTTTGAATACTGCAATAAATAAATTGGTTGGAGATAATTATGAAGATTTAACCGAACAGCCCTCAGAAGTTGTATTTAATAGTATAATAGTAAGTAATTTTGTAGATGCCTTTTTAGACTCAAACGGAATAACGACTCAAGAAGAAGAAACTGATTATGAAGATATAGAGGAAAAGGATAGAGATATGTGTAATGATCCTTTTAAACTTTATTTTAAAGATATGGCTAGATATAAAGTGTTCACACCGGAAGAAGAAATAGCAGCTTTTGCAAACTATGCTTCATTAATGGATAGTATTGAAATATGTGAAGATGAAGAGGAAAGAAAAATATTAGAAAAAGAATTAAAAAAAGTAAAAGATTCTATTATAAATGCTAATCAAAGGTTAGTTGTTAGTGTCGCTAAAAAATATCGTTTATCTAAATTAGATTTATCTGATTTAATAGGATATGGAAATATTGGATTGATAAAAGCTGTAGAAAAGTTTGATTTATCTAGAGGTAATAAATTTTCTACTTTTGCAATATGGTGGATAAAACAAGCTGTTAGACGT
Organism: uncultured Bacilli bacterium; assembly: GCA_934130235.1. Taxonomy (GTDB): domain Bacteria; phylum Bacillota_I; class Bacilli_A; order RF39; family UBA660; genus UMGS1613. The sequence continues at coordinate 10,865 of CAKOXU010000002.1, read as the reverse complement.
GCAATAGCGGAAGCAGGTAAGACTATTCGTATACCAATTCATATTACAGAAAAAATAAGTAAGTATAAAAAAGAAGTAGCTAAGTTTGAAGCTACAAATGGGCATGCTCCTACTATAGCTGAAATAGCAAGTATATTAGATGTTCCTACTGATGAAATAAAAGAGTATGAACTATATTTGTCAGAACCAGCCAGTTTAAATACATATATAAAGGAAGATAAAGATAGTGAATTAGAGATTTTTGTTCCTTCTGATGATATAAGTGCAGCACTTTTAATAGAAAAAGCACAGCTAAATGATGATATTGATAAATTGTATGAACTTTCTAGATTAAAACCTAAAGAAAAAGACATTTTAAATCGTAGATTTGGTAGGTATACTGATATGCCTGAAACTTTAAATGATATAGGTGAGGATTATAATTTAACAAGAGAAAGGGTAAGACAAATAGAAGAGAATTCTTTAAGAAAGCTTAGAAAAGCAATTTTGTTTCAATCAAAAAAGAATAGTGGTATATTTGCTAGAGATATATATGAATATGCGGATAATGAAACTTTTGCAAAGGAATATGTAAAGACGCATGCTACAAGAAAGAAAAAGGATATGTAAAGTATTCTTTTTTTGTATACAAATATTGTATTATGTGATACAATATAACTAATATAGAAAGGAGATATATATGCCAACAACACTTAAAATAACCAAGAATAATATATTGGATGCTGCTTTTAATATCGTGCGTGAATCTGGTATTGAGAGTGTAAGTAATAGAGAAATAGCTAAAAAATTAAATTCTTCTATTAGACCAATATACTATCAGTTTAAAAATGTTGATGAGCTTAAGGCGGAGCTTTATTCTAAGATGGAAAAATATTTTTATGATTATATAATAGAAAACATAATAGACGATGTGCCTAAGTATAAACAAATAGGTATAAATTATATTAAGTTTGCTCGTGATGAGAAAAATTTATTTAAAGTACTATTTATGAGTGAATTTGATTATGCTCCAAAAAAATTTATATCAAAAGAAGAGAATGATTTTAATCGTGTTATGAAATTTGCTAAAAATAGTACAAGATTATCAGACAATAAAATAGAAGATTTTCATGTAAAGATGTGGTTATTTACTCATGGAATAGCTACACTTGTAGCTACCAAAACTATAAAATTTACTGATGATGAGATAAAACAATTACTATCTCAAGAGTTTCAAGCACTCATGCTGCTTGAACAAAATCCAAATAATCCATGGATAATAAGAAAGGGTGATTGATATGAAAAATTATATATTAGGATTAATAATTATATTTATAGGAGTTATTATAGGATTAAATTCATTTGACATAGTTAATATTAATTTGTTTTTTAATGGATGGTGGACTTTGTTTATAATTATACCGTCGTTTGTAGGGCTTTTTAATAGTACTTCAAAAACAGGAAGTATAATAGGGCTTACAATAGGAATTTTATTACTTCTAAGCTGTCAAAATATATTAAGTTTCAGTATAATTTGGAAACTAATGTTGCCAGTAATTTTAGTTGTAATTGGATTATCATTTATATTTAAAGATAATAAAGTTGAAAAGATAAATATAAGTGATAAAAACAATAAAGAAATATGTGCAACTTTTGGTGAAGAAATAATTAAAGTAAAAGATTTATTTGAAGGAGCTGATTTAACAGCTGTATTTGGATCAGTTAAGTATGACCTAAGCGATTCAGATATAAAAAAGGATATAATAATTAATGCGAGTAGTATATTTGGTGGAATAGACATAACATTAAAAGAAGGAGTAAATGTTAAAGTAAAGTCTACTCCGATATTTGGTGGCGTAAATAACAAGTATAAAGGAAATGGTAAGTATACAATTTATATAAATTGTACATGTTTATTTGGAGGTGTGAATATTAAATGACTTCAACTCAAAAATTAATTAAGTATTTGGCTGTATGTCTTGCAATATTTTTAATTATTACTATACTAAGTATAGTAATATTAGGCATATCATCTTTAGGTAGTATATTTGGAATACATAATAGTGGTAGTAATAAATGTAACTACAATAATGTAAATAGTTTGGATATTGATGTTGTTAATACTAATATTACTATAAAAGACGGTGAAACTTTTTCAATAGATTCGACTTCTGAAAACACAATTTGTAAAAATAATGGATCAGAGTTAGTTATTAAGGAAAAAAATAAATTACTTAATCTTAGATCAAGTGATTTAACTATTTATATCCCTAAGGATTATGAATTTGATGAAGTATCAATAAATACTAATGTAGGGAAATTGGAGATAGATAGTATCATTTCTAATGAATTAGATTTAGATTTAGGCAAAGGATCGACTTTTATAAAGTACTTAAAATCAAATAATACATCTATAGAAACTGGTGTAGGAAAATTAGAAATAGCTTCATCAGATATATCAAATTTAGATTTTGATATGGGTGTAGGAAAAGCTATTATAAATACTACTCTTACTGGTAGAAACGAAATAGATGCTAATGTAGGATCATTAGAATTAAATCTATTTGGAAATAAAAATGATTATAAAATAAAATTAGATGGCTGTGTAGGTAAAAATGTAATAGATAATGAAAAAGTTAGCAGTGATGCTATTTATGGAAGTGGAAGAAATCTTATAAATATAGATGGTGGAGTAGGAAAAATAGAAATAAATTTTAGGAGTGAATAAATGATAGAAATTAAAAACGTTGTGAAGTCTTATAATAAAGATAAGCGAGCTATTGATAATATTAGCTTTAATGTAAATGATGGTGAAATATTTGCATTCATTGGACATAATGGTGCAGGAAAAACTACTATGATTAAATCTATAGTAGGAATATTAGATTTTGAACAAGGGGATATTTTAATAAATGGTAATTCTATAAAAAATGATCCTGTCTTATGTAAAATGGATATGGCATATGTACCAGATAATCCTGATTTGTATGAAAATATGAAGGCTATAGATTTTATAAATTTTGTATGTGATATGTATAATATATCTGAATCCGTTAGAAAAGAAAATATATTAAAATATTCAAAGATGTTTAATATGGAAAATAAATTAAGCGATGATATTTCTAGCTTTTCTCATGGTATGAAGCAAAAGACTGCTTTAATAGCGGCGCTTTCCCACGATCCTAAAGTACTTATAATGGATGAACCATTTGTAGGATTAGATCCAAAAGCTATATATGATATGAAAGAGTTAATGCATGAGATGACAAAACAAGGAAAGACAATATTCTTTTCCACACATATATTAGATGTGGCTGAAAAATTATGTAATAGAGTAGCTATTATAAAACAGGGTAAATTAATAAGTATTGGTACAATGAATGATGTAAAAGGCGATGAATCATTAGAACAAGTATTTCTTGAATTAGAGGAAAACAAATAATGAAAACGTTCTCACTATTTAAAGCTGTACTTAGTCAAGATATGAATATGTTTGCATATACAGTTAAAAATAATTCTAGTAAATATAAAAAAATACTATTTCCTATATTATTATTTTTATTGGTATGTATATCAATAGGCTCATATGCATTTATGATAAGTGAAAAATTATATACGTTTAAATTAACCTATGTAGTACTTTCTATGTTTATAGCAATCGTTAGTATATTCACATTTATACAAGGAATATATAAATCTCAAGGAATATTATTTGAAGCACGTGATAATGATTTATTGTTCTCTTTACCTATAAAAAAATCAAATATTTTATTTATTAGAATATTTAAATTGTTATTATTTGAGTATATATATAATTTGATGTTCTTATTACCTGCTTTTGTAGCTTATATTTATTATGAAAAACCATCAATAGATTTTTACTTTATTTCACTATTGATGACATTCTTGATACCAATAATACCAACTGTTATATCTAGTTTTTTAGGATATATAGTTAAAACGCTTTCAAGTAAAGCTAGCTATAAAAAAATAGTACAAACTATACTTTCTATTGTAGTATTATTACTTATATTTTTTATAAGTAGTAAGTTAGATTCATTTATAGATAATATAGTTTTAAAAGCTACAGATATAAATGATGTATTAATAAAAATATATTATCCTATAGGTGCTTATATTAGTTTAATTAATAAATTTGATTTAGTTGTATTGATTAAATTAGTACTTATAAATGTTTTACCGCTTTTACTGTTTATATTTATAGGATCTAAATATTATTTTAAGATTATTTCTGACTCTAAAGGAAATATAGTAAAGAATAAAAAAATAAAAAGAACTTCTTTTAAATCAAATAAACCAATTAAGTCTTTAATTATAAAAGAGTTGAAAAGATATATATCTTCACCTGTATATATATTAAATACATCTTTTGGACTTTTTTTAAGTCTTATTGTATCTTTATTATTATGCATAAAGGGTAGAGGAGTATTTGAAAATTTGCTTTCAGGATATGGATTAAATAATAGCGCACCTATTCAACTTTTATATTATGGGTTAATATTTTTCTCGACTTCAATGACATCTATTACATCATCGTCCATATCACTAGAAGGAAGAACTATGAATATTACAAAAAGTTTACCTATAGAGTATAAGGATATATTAAACTCAAAAGTAATTTACCCATTTGTTATAGAATTGCCTTTTATATTAATAGGAGAATTAATATATTTTATAGTTTTTAAGCCTAGCATATTCTATGTAGTAGTAATACTACTTATAGGAGTAATAACAATCTTTTTTAGCGCGGTATTAGGTTTATTAGTTAATTTGAAATATCCAAAGATGAATGCTACTAATGATACAGAAATTGTAAAGCAAAGTATGAGTTCTACTATATCAGTATTTGTTGGATTAGGAGTGTTTCTAATTAGTATTTTTGGATTGACTCATTTTTATGACACTGTTGATATTCATATACTTATAACTATTCATTTAATAATCATTACTATTATTTCATTAGTTTTATATTATATTTTAATGCAAAAAGGTATAAAAGATTATAAAAATATAAACGTTTAAAAAGCAGAAGAATAGTATTCTCCTGCTTTTAATAAATGTGATACAATAAAGTGGAGGTGTATTATGAAAAAAATATTAATTGTAGAAGATGAAAAAACAATAGTAAACGAATTAAAGGAGATATTAGTCCATGATGGATATGAAGTACTTGTTTTAACTGATTTTGATAATTCTATGACCGAAATATCAAAAAGCGGTGCGGATTTAATACTTATGGATATTAATATACCTAATATAAATGGTGAGAGTTTACTTAAAAATATAAGAAAAGAATCTAATGTGCCAGTTATAATGCTTACAAGTAAATCGAGTGAAATAGATGAAGTTTTATCAATGTCATATGGTGCGGACGATTATATAACAAAACCATATAATCCAACAATACTTCTTTTGAGAATACAAAATATATTTAAAAGATTAGAGCAAACTTGTGATACAATCAATTATTTAGATTTAACTATATATTTATCAAAGTCAATATTAAAAAAAGATGATATAGTTATTGATCTTACGAAAAATGAAATGATAATTTTTTCATATCTTTTAAATAATAAAGATAGAATAGTTACACGTGATGAACTTATGACTATACTGTGGGATAATGAAGAGTATATAAACGATAATGCACTTACAGTAAATATTAGTAGATTAAGAAGAAAATTGTCGAGTTTTGGATATGGTGATATTATAGAAACAAGAAAGAATCAAGGGTATATATTAAAATGAAACTAAATAGATATATTTTAGATAAATTATTTGTAATTATTATTTTATTTGTTACAAATATTGTAGTTGCTTTATTGCTAAAGGCGTTTAAAACTCCACCACTTGTAATATTGATTATTAGTATTATTATACTTTTGTGCACTTTTATAATATTAATATATGACTATGTTAGGAAGAATAATTTTTATAAAGAAATTGTTATGAATACCGAAAATCTAGATAAAAAATATTTAGTTATTGAGACAATAAAGACTCCATCATTTTATGAAGGTCAAATTATGCATCAATTGTTATATGATATAAATAAATCTATGATAGAAAACGTAAATGATTATGAGAAGAGTATAGAAGATTTCAAAGAGTATATAGAAATGTGGATACATGAGGTTAAAATACCAATTTCTAGTTTAATACTGATGTGTCATAATAATAAAAATAAATTAGATTTATCATTTGCTGAACAAATTAGGAGACTTGATAATTATATAGATCAAATATTATATTATGTAAGAAGTAATTATACAGAAAATGATTTTGTATTTAAAGAAGTAAAACTTGATAAAGTAATATCTAGCATTGCTTTAAAAAATAAAGATGATTTATTAGAAAATAAGATAAATTTAGAAGTAAATTTAAACAATTTGAGCGTTTATACTGATTATAAATGGTTAGAATTTATATTAAATCAAATAATTAACAATAGTATTAAATATAAAAAGAATATAAAAAATTCTTATATTAAAATAAGTGCAACTACATCCTTGGATGAAATTAGTCTATGTATTACTGATAATGGTATAGGTATACCGAAAAGAGATATTCCTAATGTATTTAAAAAATCATTTACAGGAACTAATGGTAGAAATAGAATTAAATCTACAGGTATTGGACTTTATATAGCAAGTAATCTGTGTAGAAAATTAGGTCATACTATTGAAATTGAATCAGAAGAAGGAAAATATACTACAGTTATTATTAAATTTGGAAACAATAAGTATTATAAATTTTAATATTACATAATTGTAATATTAAATTATATTAAAAGAGCGACAAATAATTATAAAAATAATAGAATTATACATGGAAGGGAGAATATTATGGAAAATATTTTAAAAATAGATAAAATAGAAAAGTATTATGGTAATAGATCTAGTTTAACTAAAGCAATTAATAATATTTCTTTTGATGTAGAAAAGGGTGAATTTGTCGCTATTATGGGAGCCAGTGGAAGTGGTAAGACAACACTTCTTAACTGTATTTCTACAATTGATAAAGTAACATCTGGACACATTTATGTACAAGAATGTGATATAACTAAACTAAAAGGTAATAGTTTAAATAAATTCAGAAGAGAAAAATTAGGATTTATTTTTCAAGATTTTAATTTACTTGATACATTAACTGCATATGAAAATATAGCTTTAGCATTATCCATACAAAATATAAATGTAAAGCAAATAGAAAGTAGAGTAAAAGAAGTTGCTAAAAAATTAAATATAACAGATTGTTTAAATAAATATCCTTATCAAATGAGTGGAGGGCAAAAACAAAGAGTAGCAAGTGCACGTGCTATAATAACAAATCCAAAAATAGTGCTTGCAGATGAACCTACTGGAGCACTCGATTCTAAATCGGCTAAAATGTTGCTAGAAAGATTTAAATACTTAAATAATGATTTAAAAACTACAATACTAATGGTAACACATGATGCATTTACAGCTAGTTATTCAACTCGTGTAATTTTTATTAAAGATGGCAAAATTTTTAGTGAAATAATGCGTGGAGAAGATACAAGAAAAGAGTTTTTTAATAAAATAATAGATGTAGTAACATTACTTGGTGGTGATTTAAATGATGCTTTGTAAGTTATCATTAAAAAATATATCTAAAAGCATCAAAGATTATACTATATATTTTTTTACACTTATATTAGGTGTATCTATATTTTATGTTTTTAACTCTATGGACAGCCAAACAGCTATGTTAGAAGTATCATCTTCTACACATGAAGTAATAGGTCTTATGATAAATATATTATCCGGAGTAAGTGTTTTTGTATCAATTATATTAGGATGTCTAATTATATATGCTTCAAGATTTTTAATTAAAAGAAGGAATAAAGAATTTGGAATATATTTAACACTTGGAATGAGTAAAAGAAAAATATCGTTTATATTGTTTTTAGAAACAATATTTATAGGTCTTATATCATTATGTGTGGGTTTATGCTTGGGCGTATTTTTATCACAATTTATGAGTATAATAGTCGCTAATATGTTTGATGCTGACATGACAAAATTTAAATTTGTTTTTTCAAATTCAGCTTGTATTAAAACACTAATATATTTTAGTATTATGTATTTACTTGTGATGATATTTAATACAGTTAATATAAGTAAAGTAAAACTTATAAGTTTGCTTTCTTATAACAAAAGAGAAGAAAAAATAAAGCTTAAAAATCCCTATGTTTGTACTATATTATTTATAATATCTGTCATTTTACTTTCAGTTGCATATTACTTAGTTACAGATGGTATAAGTAAACTAAATACTCCACAAGAAATACTTATCCCTATAGCTCTTGGAGCTCTATCGACGTTTTTAATATTCTTCTCATTGTCAGGGCTTTTACTTAGAATATTTATGTCATTAAAAAAAATATATTATCGTGGATTAAATAGTTTTACTCTTAGACAATTAAGTAGTAAAATTAGTACCACAGTATTATCTATGACTGTAATATGCTTAATGTTATTCATAACAATATGCGTTTTATCTGCATCATTATCAATGAAAAATTCTATGACTGCAAATATAAATAAATTAGCTCCTGTAGATGTAGAATTCTCGAAATCAAGGAATATAGCATATGAAGATACCGGTAATAACGAATTGACAATAGATTCACAAATATCAATTGAAAAATCTTTAAAAAATATTGGAATAGATTTAAATGATTATTTTAAAGATAGCGTTTCAATTAATGCCTATAGAAGAGAAGATTTTACAATGGCTGATACATTTGGATCAAAGTCAAGATATATAGAAAAAGTGTATGGATTAAATACAAAAGCACAAGAAACATATATAAAAATAAGTGATTACAATAAATTAGCTAAGTATTATAACAAAGAAACATATAGTTTGAAGAATAATGAATACATGATAATAGCTGATTATGGTACAATTGTAAAAATTAGAAATATAAGTTTAAAAGCTAAAACAAAACTAAATATTAATGGTTATACATTAAAACCTAAGTATAATGAGTGTAAAGAAGGGTTTATAGATATAGGAGCTAATTACTCTAATTCAGGAATAGTAATAGTTCCGGACAATGTAGTTAATGAAGCTGATTTATATAGAGAAATATTAGTGGCTAATTATAAATCAAATAAAATAGAAGAGAAAAAATTATTAGATGAAGAGCTTGTTTCTACAATAAATTCATCTAACAATACTTATACAATTATAAATACAAAAATAGACGTTATTAATGCTTCAGTTGGAATAGGTGTAATTGTAACATTTATAGGACTTTATTTAGGAATAATATTTTTAATATCGTCTGCAGCTATACTTGCTTTAAAACAATTATCTGAATCAACAGATAATAAAGAAAGATATAATATGTTAAGGAAATTAGGAGCAGATGAAAGATTAATAAATAAGGCACTTTTTAGACAAATAGGTATATTCTTTATGTTTCCACTTATACTTGCTATAATACATTCAATATTTGGAATAAGATTCAGCATTCTTATTCTAGAAACATTTGGTAAAGAAAAATTACTTTCGTCAGTTTTAACAACAATGTTGTTCTTGATATTTATATATGGTGGGTATTTTATATTAACTTACTTAAGTAGTAAAGCAATTATAAAGGAACGATAATGAGTTATATAGAAGTAATAAAAAATGCATTAGTATTCTTTCCAGTAATTGCTTTTCTTTTAACAATACCATTTATATTAATTGAATATCATAGATATGGTTCTGTAAATAAATTAAGAACATTGATTGTATACTCATTTGTACTTTATTTATTAATAATATATTTTTTAGTAATACTTCCATTACCAGATATAGAAGAAGTATCACATATGACAGGCCCAATAATGAATTTAATACCATTTAGCTTTATAACTGATATAATAAAAGAAACATCGTTTAATATATCAGCACCATCAACTTATTTGAGGGCTTTAACTGAATCTTGTGTGTATGTAGTATTTTTTAATATACTAATGACAATACCTTTTGGTATGTATTTAAGATATTATTATAAATGTGATTTAAGACATACAATAATATTTACCTTTTTGTTATCTTTGTTCTTTGAAATAACACAGCTTACAGGATTATATTTTATATATCCAAGACCATATAGACTCTTTGATATAGATGATTTAATATTAAATACAGCAGGTGGTATACTAGGATTCTATATAATGGGTATATTTAAAAAAGCACTTCCTACAAGAGATACAATTGATAAGAATTCTATAAAAGCTGGTACAAAAGTATCAGGTTTAAGAAGAATAACGCTTTATACTTTAGATACATTTATATATATAAGTATAATAATAGTATTAGAAATAATAATTAAAACTAAAATTAGTAGTATATTAATAATATCAACATCTACAATATATTTTGTACTAATACCATATATATTTAATGGATATACATGTGCAGGAAAATTCTTAAATATTAAATTACGGTTTCCTAATCATACTTTTATTAGATTAATAATAAAAACAGTACTTACTTATTTAAACTATTTTGGAGTAGTGTATTTAATAGTAATGTTTATGATTAAAATATATCCAAACTTTAATATAAATACATATATAAGCATATTTATATTTGTAGAAATAGCTTTAACACTATTAATTTTCTATTTAATAAATACAATTCATATATTAAGAACATCAAAAGCTTATTACGATAAATATTCCAAAGTGGAATATGTTAGTACAATAAAAGAATTATCAAGCTAAATAATTCTTCTTATAATAAAACAAGTTATTTTGGATTTATGTCAAGAATTAGGACACGAAAATTTTAAGAAAAATTGACAAGCCAATACAAATATTGAATAAATTATATAAGGA
>CAKOXU010000001.1 GCA_934130235.1 uncultured Bacilli bacterium | reverse complement strand
AACCCCAATTCAATATAAAATCGAATCAGGGTTTTAAAGTATCTTTTTTAACTGTCTACTTTTTATTGACTAGTTTACAAAGGTTTCTTTTTTATTATATTATATTTTCTTGGATATTGTGGTGGAGTTTGCTTTATTTTTTTAAATTTAAATAAAGTTCTATTACTATTTTCTATTGGTAATTTAAATTCTAATACTTGATCTAAACTTAAATTAAGTCTATTTAGCAGTTTGTTTGTGTTAGGTTCAGTATCTTTATTACCTTTCATAGCTATAAAATATCCATTTATTTTTACTTGTTTTATACCGATTTCTAATAATATATTTAAAGGCGCTACTGCACGCGATACTACTAAGTCATATTTTTCTTCATTTTTAATTGAAAAATCTTCTATTCTTTCATGAAAAGTTTCAATATCTTGTAGATTTAATTGATTAATAACTATATTCAAAAAGTCAATTCTTTTTTTTAATGAATCTACTAATGATACTTTTAAATGTGGAAATAATATTTTTAATACTACACCTGGAAATCCAGCGCCTGTACCAATATCACATAAGTTATTTATACTGTTTAAATCAATTACTTTTATTATTGTTAAAGAATCATAAAAATGTTTTAAATATACTTCATTTTTTTCTGTTATTCCTGTTAAATTCATTACCTTATTGTATTCTATTAATAATAAATAATACTTTTCTAGTTGTTTTAATTGATATTCTGTTGGATATATACCTAGTAAACTTAGTTCTTTTATAAAATTATTTTGACTCATAAAAATATTCCTTTTTTATATATACCATAATTAAAGATATATCAGCTGGATTTACTCCACTGATACGCAAAGCTTGACCTATAGAAGTTGGTCTTATCTGTTTCAATTTTTGTTTTGCTTCACTAGCTAAATTGTGTATTTTATCATAATCTAAATCTTCGGGTATCTTTTTGTTATCTAAATCCACCATTTTTTTTGCTTCATTATTAGCTTTTTTTATATATCCTTCATACTTTATATTAATTTCAACTTGTTCTTTTACTTCATCTGAATATTCATTATTTAAAAATTTATTTAAATATTCTATCTTTATTTCAGGCCTTTTTAATAAATCATATAGTGAAATAGAATCCTTTATAGGAGTAGAATTCAAACTCATTAAATACTCATTATTCTCTTTCTTTGGTGTTAGTTTTAATATTTTTAATTCATCTATTAAATTATTTATTGATTTTATTTTTTGTTTAAATTCACTATATTTTTCATCAGTTATTAACCCTACTTCATATCCATATTTTCTTAGTCTTATATCTGCATTATCATGGCGGAGTAATAACCTATATTCTGCTCTAGATGTAAGTAATCTATATGGATCAATTATTCCTTTTGTTACTAAATCATCTATTAAAACACCAATATAAGCCTCATTACGTTTTAATATTAAAGGTTTTTTATTTTCTAATTTTAAAGCAGCATTTATTCCTGCTATTAAACCTTGACATGCAGCTTCTTCATATCCACTTGTTCCATTTATTTGACCTGCTGTAAATAAGTTTTCTATTACTTTAGTTTCTAAAGATTGCTTTAATTGTTTAGAATCTATTGCATCATATTCAATAGCATAAGCATATTTATTTATTATTGCATTTTCTAGTCCTGGTAAACTGTGAACCATTTGTTCTTGAATATCTTTTGGCATTGATGTAGAAAAGCCTTGTATATATATATCATCATAGTATATACTTTCAGGCTCTAAAAATAATTGATGTCTTTCTTTATCTGCAAAACGAGTTATCTTATCTTCTATAGAAGGACAATATCTAGGACCAACACCTTTTATATCAGAAAGACCCCCATACATACTTGATTTATGTAAATTTTCTCTTATAATTTGATGCGTTAATGGCTGAGTATATATTAGATGACATGGAATTTGATTATCTTTATCATAATATATTTTATTATCAAAAGAAAAAGTCCAATATCTATTATCACCTTGTTCAACTTGTGTTTTTGAAAAATCTATAGAGCTTTTTTCTATTCTTTGAGGTGTGCCTGTTTTTAAACGAATAATATTAAATCCATAGCTCTTTAATTTATCACTTAAATGATTTGATGGTTTTTCTCCGTGTGGACCTTTTCTTGTTCTTGTATCTCCTATTAAAATGTCCGCTTTTAAATATGTTCCTGTTGTAAGAATTACACTACTAGCCTCTATTTTTTCATCATTTTCTAGTATTACTCCTTTTACTTTATTATTTTCAATAATTAAATCTTCAACTATAGCTTCACGTATTTCTAACATAGATTCATTTTTTAATGTTTTTAACATGTTTTTAGGATACGTAATTTTATCTGCTTGAGCACGAAGCGCTCTTACTGCCGGTCCTTTTGCACTGTTCAACATTTTTATTTGTAAGAGACTTTTATCGGCATTTCTACCCATTTCTCCACCTAACGCATCTATTTCTCTTACTACTATACCTTTAGCAGATCCACCTATTGATGGATTACAAGGCATATCTGCTATATTTTTTATATTTCCTGTTATTAGTAGTGTTTTATGACCTTTTCTAGAGGTTGCTAAAGATGCTTCGCATCCCGCATGTCCGCCACCTACTACTATAACATCATAATTCATAATACCACCTCATTGACTTACATAGTATAATATAATTTTTTAAAAAATACAATAAAAATAACTAATTTTAAATAATTAGTTATTTTATTTTTTTATTTCTTTTTAATTGTTCTATAGTTAATTTTTCTTCTAAAATATTTAATTTATTATATAGACTAGTTTCATTTTTTACTATTTCTTTATATTGACTAATTTGATTTAAATATTTATCCAAATCTTCATCTGAAAGCATTATTATTAATAAATCTTCCATATTACTTTCCTAAACAAAATTGACTAAATAATTGATCTATTAATTCATCAGTGTAAGTTTCACCAACTATTTCACCTAATATTGACCACGCATTTTTTAAATCAATTTCTACCATATCTATTGGCATATGATTATTGATACCATCTCTTACATCATTTAATGAATTAAGAGTGGATTTTAATAGAGATAAAGATCTCGCACTTGATAAATATGTATAATCACTAGTATCTATTTGTTCTAAATTAAACATATCTTTTATTTTATTTTTTAACTCATCTATTCCTTTATTGTCTTTTACTGACATTTCTATAAAACTTGGTAATATTGATAAATCTGCCTTATTATCTAGATCTATTTTATTTACTATTATAATACTATTTTTATCTTTTAATTTTGATAAAATAGTTTTCTCATCTTGTGTTATCTCTTCATTATTGTTTATAACATATAATATTAAATCTGCATCTTCTATTAAATCTAAACTTTTTTTAACACCTATACTTTCTACTATATCATCTGTTTTTCTTATTCCTGCTGTATCTATCATATTTAAAACTATTCCATCTATTTGCACTTTTCCTTCTACTATATCTCTAGTAGTTCCGGCTATTGATGTAACAATTGCTTTTTCTTCATTTAACAATTTATTTAATATACTACTCTTTCCCACATTTGGGCTACCTATAATAATAGTTTTAATTCCATCATTGATTATTTTACTATCTTCTGATTTTTTTATTATATTATTAATTTTTAGCTCAATATCATCCAAATTAAATAATAACTTTTCTATTGTCATTTCTTCTATATCTTCATATTCTGGATAATCAATATTTACCTCTATGTTTGCTAAAAGCTCTATAATATTTTGTCTTAAATCTTTAATTAATTTTGATACTTCACCATTTACTTCATTAATTGCTGATTTTCTAGATTTTTCTGTTTTTGAATTTATTAAATTCATTACACCCTCTGCTTCTATTAAATCAATTCTTCCATTTAGGAAAGCTCTTTTTGTAAATTCACCTGGTTCTGCCAATCTACATCCATGATTTAATAATATTTCTAATACTTTATTTGTAATAGCTATTCCACCATGTATATTAATTTCTACTATATCTTCTCTTGTAAAAGTACGTGGAGATTTCATCACACTAACTAATACTTCATCTATTTTTTCATTATTTTCTACTATATATCCATAATTAATCGTATGAGACTCTACTTTTAGTAAATCTTTTCCTTTAAAAATATCATTTACTATACTAATTGAATCAGTGCCGCTTACTCTTATTATCGATATAGCGCCTACACCTAAAGCTGTAGATACTGCACATATTGTATCATTCATTAAATCACTTCCATTGCATGTATTATATCAGAAGAATTGTTTTTTTTGAATAGATATTTAAATAATAATTAAAAAAAACAGGAATACCTGTTTTTATTTTTCTAAATATCTTATAACTACATATCTATTTGGTTCTTCTCCAAAGGATTCGGTTTCAATATTATAATACTCACTTGCTATAGAATGTACTATTCTTCGTTTATAAGAATTCATAGGATCTAATTTAATTTCATCTTTTGTTTTCATCACATCATTTATTATTGATTTAATATTTTTTTCAAAATAATGCTCTTTTTTAATTCTATAATTAGATGCATCTAAAGTTATTCTAATATTAAATCCAGTTTTACGACTTATTATTTGTCTTAAAATATTTTGTATAGCCTCTAATGTTCTTCCTTCTTTTCCTATTAATATTTGATTATTGTTTGAAAACATATTAACTTTAAATATATTTTCATCTTCTTCTATTTCTATTTTTGTTTCTAATCCCATTTTAGTTGTTATATTTTTTATAAATGTTTTAATAAAATCTTCTATATCACTTTTTTTTACACATTCAATTATATATTTATCTGTTTCATTTATTTCATGAGTAATTATTTCATTATTATATACATCTAAAGTGTCTAAACATTTTAATCTACATTCCTCTTCATTCTTTTCTTCAAATTTATATACTTCTATCATAATTATTTACTCCTTTTAACTAATATATTTTGTATTATTGTAAATCCACTATTTATTATCCAATAAAGTATAATTGCAGTTGACATACTAAATGAAGTTATAAAGATTACTATTATCATAACATTAAACATCATCTTCATTTGTGATTCTTGTTCTTTAGAAACCGACATTTTATTCATTTTAAATGAGTAATAAGTAACAATTCCTACTAAAATTGGTAAAATTAGATATATATAATTACCTTTTTCTATAGCTGCTAATGGAGTCATACCCATATTAAATGTTAAAAATTTATCCTCAAATAATATAGGTAATCTATTTAAAGCTTCATAAAAAGCAAAAAATAAAGGTAATTGAATAAAACTTAATAAACAACCTGATACAGGATTTATATTATATTCCTTATATATAGCCATCATTTCAGTTGATTTAGCCATCATTGATTGTTGATCAGTTTTATTTTTATATTTTTTTTCCAACTTATCTAATTTTGGTTGTGCTTTTTTCATATTTTCAGATTGATTAAGCATTTTTTTTGTTATTGGAAATAATATCAATCTTATTATAATAGTTGCTAAAATAATTGCTAGACCATAATTTTTAACTATTTTTCCTAAATTAACTATTGCCCATGCTAAAGGTTTTACAAAAACACTTGTCCAAAAAGTCTCATATCCACCTTGAACAATGCTAATATTTTCACATTTTGGTAATTTTTCTAAGTCTATAATGTTATCCATTTTTTTATTATATTCCTTTTTTGATAAATCACCATTTTTATACATTTTTTTATAATCTTTTTGTTTTTGTTTTATAGCTTTGTCATATTCATCATATAATTTATCCGGTTTGCACAAAACATTTTCTACTAATGTTTGGTTAGTAATTTCTGATTTTACTATTTTTTTTCCATTTGCAGTTTTCATTTGTTTAGTACATCCAGTTATTAAAAACAAACACAACACTGACACTAACACTCTTGTAATTTTTTTATTCATTTTATTTCTCCTTTATTATTTTTAAGTTGTTTAAAGCAATTATTAAATTATCTTCCATGGTTTTAAAAGACTTTTCAGTAATTCCCTTACCAACTATTATAATACAATTAAAATTATTTTGATAGTCTTTTTTATCAATTATATTTTTTAATTGTCTTTTTATTTTATTTCTCTTAACTGCATTTCCAATTTTTTTACCAACGGATAATCCAAACTTGTAGTTAATTATATTATTATTTTTTTCTAAATATATAATATAATCCTTATATATATATGGCTTATAATTGTGTATTATCCTATCAAATTCTCTTGATTCCTTTAATATATTTATTTTTTTCATATTATCACCTATTTTAAAATAAAATCCACTGACGAATTTCAGTGGATTTTAATGAGATAAAACTTTACGTCCTTTTCTTCTTCTATTATTAATAATCTTTGTTTTCATACGTGCCATAAAACCTAATTTTTTAGCTTTTCTACGATTATTTGGTTGATATGTTCTTTTCATTTATTACACCTCCATTTATATATTTTATCTGCTTGCTTAATAAATTATATATATTTTTTTTAAATTTGTCAATTTATTTTTTTAAATAATTTATAATTTATTTTTTAAGTTATTAACATTTTTGTTGATAACTTATTTATTATATTCTTTTATACACAAAATAATACACTTATAAACATTTACATTAAAATGTGTATATTTACAATGTTTATTTTTTATGCACAAAAATGTTTATAAGTTTAATTTTTTGTTAAATATTATGTGTTAGAAAATGTTCATAACTGTGTTGATTATTTTTTATTTATATTTTTCAACACTTTTTATTTTAATAAAAATGTGCATATATTTAAAAAATGATGAAAAATAATAATTATACACACATTTTTGTTGTGTTTATTAAAAAAATATTGTAAAATATATGTGTATAAATTAAAAGGAGGTAGTATATCATGGATTTAGAAAATATTTGGAATTCATTTTTAGAAAAAATAAAGAGTCAAATATCAGAAATTGCATACGAAACTTGGTTTTCTGAAACTAAACTTATTAATCTAAACGATGATACAGCTACTATATTAGTTCCTTTTCATGTTCATAAAAAAAATTTAAGTGAGAATTATAATGATTTAATTGATGAAATATTTACTGAAATAACTGGTTCTAATTTTAAATTTAATTATGTGATAGCTGAAGAAGTAGAAAATAACTTAAGTATAGATAAAAATAATATTGGTATTCCAAACAATGATATATATGAATCTAACTTAGATCCTAAATATACCTTTGAAAATTTTATGATAGGTCCATCTAATAAATTTGCGGCTACTTCAGCACTTGCAGTTGCTGAACAACCAGGAAAAATGTATAATCCATTATTTATTTATGGATCTAGTGGACTTGGTAAAACGCATTTAATGCATTCAATAGGTAATTATATAATAAAAAATAGTAATAAAAAAGTATTATATATTCCTTGTGATAAATTTGTATCTGACTTTGTTGATATTTGTAGAAAAAACAGTAATACAGATAATTTAGATGCTATTAAAACATTTAAAAATAAATATAGGGATATTGATGTTTTAATTATAGATGATATACACAATTTAGTAGGAGCTACAAGTGCTCAACAAGAATTTTTTAATACTTTTAATGAATTATATAACAATGAAAAACAAATTATTATTTCTTCTGATAGATCACCTGATGATATAAAAAAATTAGAAGAGAGATTAAAAACTAGATTTAACTGGGGATTACAAGTTGATATTTTACCTCCCGATTTTAAACTTAGAATGTCTATTTTAAATAATAAGATTGATAATAGTGAATTATCACAAATTGTTCCAGATGACGTAAAAGAGTATATTGCTAGTAATAGTGTAGGGGATGTTAGAAAACTTGAAGGAGCTATTACTCGTGTTTTTGCTTATGCTACTATGATGAATGGTTCTGATATTACATTAGATTTAGCCAAAGAAGCTCTTAAAGATTACTTTGTAAAAACGTTTGTTTCTAAAAATAAAATGGATCAAGTTGTTCAAATAATTTGTGATCATTATAATTTATCAAAAGAACAATTAATGAGTAAAAAAAGAAGTAATGAAATAGCTATTCCTAGGCAAATTGCTATGTATATTTGTAGAGTTTATTTAGATGAAAATTTAACTAAAATTGGCATTGAATTTGGTGGAAAAAACCATACTACTGTTATGCACGCAGTAGATAAAATTAAAAATGAAATAATTAAAGATGATAATTTAAATAATGAAATTCAAAAAATGATAAATGAAATAAGATGAATGTGTAAAAGTTTTTATTATAAACTTTTTATGCACATTAATATTTTACTTATTTTATAAGGATAAATAGGGGTTATACACATTATGAACATTAATAAAAATAATAATATTAATTAAAGAAAGAAGGTATATTATGAAATTAAAAATTCAACAAAGAATATTAATGGAACATTTAAATAATGTTATAAGAGGAGTATCAAGTAAAAATTTAATTCCTATTTTAAATTGTATTAAATTTGAATTAAAAAAAGAAGGTTTATATTTAATAAGTACTGATAATGAATTAGCTATTAAAGATTTTATTGATGCAAAAGATATAGAACAAATAGATACATTAGGTGATATTTTAATATCTGGTAGATATATATATGATATAGTAAAAAAATTAGATAATGATATTATAACTATAGAAGAAATTATTGATTCTCAAGTATTGATTACTACTTCTAATTCTTCTTTTAAACTGAATTGTAATATGGTATCAGATTTTCCTGATATAGATTTGGAATTTAGCAATAATCCTATATTTATAGATAAAAAGGCTTTTAAAACTGCTATTAATCAAACAATTTTTGCAACCTCTCAACAGGAAAGTAGGCCAGTACTAACTGGTATCAATATTAAAATAAATAAAAATATTATGGAAATAACTGCAACTGATTCATATAGATTATCAAAAAAACAAATTATCTTAAATGATTCTATTGATAATAGTATAGATTTAATTATTCCAAATAAAAATTTATCTGAAATAATCAAATTAATAAATGAGGATGACCAATTATTGGAAATTCATACATTTACTAATAAAATAATCTTTAAAATAGATGATGTGATAGTTATGTCAAGATTAATAAATGGAACTTATCCAGATACAAATAAATTAATTCCAAATGAGTTTGATATAACTGTTAGAGTTAATTTATCAAGTATTTTCAATTCGATAGATAGAGCTTCTTTACTTACATCAAATGAAGAAAAAAATATAATTAAATTAGAAACAAAGGGCAATATTATGATTATTTCATCTAATATTCCAGAAATAGGTAATGTAGAAGAAAAAATTGAAATAAATAAAAATAATGATAAAGATATAAAAATTTCTTTCAGTTCAAAATATATGATGGAAGCTTTAAAAACTTTTGATAGTGAAGAAATAGAACTTTTATTTAATGGTGATATTAAACCAATAATTATTAGATATGTATCAAATTCTGATTTAACTCAATTAATTTTACCAATAAGAACATACTAAAGTGCATTTTTAGCACTTTTTTTATTTATTTTTTTCTTATCGACATAATTTGATAAATTTCGACAAACAAAATGTGTATAAGAGTTTTCAAGAAGGGAGGAATATGATGTATACAAAAGATAATTATGAAATTAATTCATCTACAATGGCAATAATACCAATAGACGATGAATATTCAAAGGTATATGAAGAGGAAGAAGAATATATAGTAAAACAATCATCTAATAAAATAATAAAAGAAAATTGTAAATTCTTTGGAAGTTCTTATATAGGAAGATGCGCTGGTACTAAGCAAATGACTGGAATAAAATCAAAGTTTCCAATTATTTTAGAAGAAAGTAGAAATATAATTTTTTTTCCAACTTCTTCACCAAGAAAAATGCAAAGTTGTTGGTTTGCTCTTAATAAAATAAAATTATGTTCAAGAGATAAAAATTCTACAAGTAAAATTTTATTTAAAAATGACTTAATTTTAAATATTGATATTTCAGTATATTCACTTGAAAATCAAATAGTTAGATCTACTATGTTAAAATCAAAATTATTAGAGCGCAAATTAGAAGAAAAAATCAATAAATAATGATTTTTTCTTTTTTTATGCCTATTTTTGTGATATAATATATATGCATATATAGGAGTATGAAATATTGTGTTGATTTAAAAAAAGGGCTTAAAAATGGAAAAGAGATAATTATGTATATAAAAAAATTAAAATTAATTAATTTTAGAAATTATAATAAAGTTAATATTACTTTTACAAAAGGAATAAATATTATTTATGGAAAAAATGCTCAAGGTAAAACAAATTTATTAGAGAGTATATATGTATTAGGCCTTACTAAATCTCATAGAAACAACATAGATAACAGTTTAATTAAATCAGATGCTGAATATTTATTTATAGAAGGTACAATAAAAGATGAGTTATCTGAAAATAAATATAATATATATATTGATAAGAATACAAAAAAAATAAAATATAATTCTGATTCTATTAAAAAAATATCTGATTATATTTCATTAATTAATATAATTATTTTTTATCCAGATGATTTAGATCTAATAAAAGGTTCTCCTAAAATAAGAAGAAAATTTTTAAATATGGAAATTTCACAATTATATAGTAATTATTATGTTTTAATAAATGAATATGATAAATTATTAAAAATTAGAAATGAATATTTAAAAAAAGGGAAAATAGATCTAAATTATTTAGAAATATTAACAAATTATCTTATTGATAAGTCTATTAATATATATAAATTAAGATACAAATATATTAAAAAAATTAATGAATATAGTAATGAAATTTTTAAAAATATAATGGGTTTAGATAATTTTTTTATTAAGTATAATCCTAATATTGATATAGATATCAATAGTCCTAATATTAAAGATCAATTAAAAGAAGAATACAAAAAAAAATTGGATTATGATATAAAAACAATGCAAACAAATATAGGACCACATAAAGATGATTTTTCATTTATGTTGAATGGTGATGATTTAAAATATTATGGTTCTCAAGGTCAACAAAGAATAGCTGTTTTGTCATTTAAATTATCAGAAATAGAACTTTTTAAAAAGTTTAAAAATACAACTCCTATATTATTATTAGATGATATATTTAGTGAGTTAGATGATAATAAAAAAAATAATTTATTAAAATATATAAATAAAAAAACTCAGACTATTATAACAACTACTGAGTTAAATAATATAGATAAAAATTTGATAAAGATTTCTAAATTATTTAATATAGATAAAGGAAAAATAAAAAAAATAAGAGAGGTGGATATTTATGAATGAACAACATTATGATGCTTCCGATATACAAGTGTTAGAAGGATTAGAAGCAGTAAGAAAAAGACCAGGTATGTATATAGGTACAACGGATGTTAAAGGTTTGCACCATTTAGTATGGGAAATAGTAGATAATGCAATAGATGAATCCTTAGCTGGATATTGTAATAATATAGAAATAATAATTAATAAGGATAATTCTATAACTGTAAAAGATGATGGAAGAGGTATTCCAGTTGATATACATCCAAAAACAAAAATATCAACTGTTGAAACTGTTTATACTGTTTTACATGCAGGTGGAAAATTTGGTGGAGGCGGATATAAAGTATCAGGTGGTCTTCACGGTGTAGGAGCATCTGTTGTAAATGCCTTATCAAGCTGGGTAGAAGTAAAAGTATATAAAAATGGAAAAATATATTGTGTTAAATTTGAAAATGGAGGACATACCAAGGAGCCTTTAAAGGTTATAGGTGATTGTGATGTTAATAGAACAGGAACTGTTGTAACTTTTAAACCAGATTCAGAAATTTTTGATACTGATATTTATGATTATAATACTTTAAAAGTAAGAGTAAGAGAATTAGCTTTTTTAAATAGAGGTTTAAGAATAACTTTAAGAGATGATAGAGATGATGAAGATACAACAGGTGAAACTTTTATTTATGAAGGTGGAATAAGTGAGTATGTTAAGTTTATAAATCAAGAAAAAACTCCAATTCATGATAATATTATTCACTTAGAAGGTGAAGAAGATAGCGTATTTTTTGAAGTAGCTATGCAATATAATACTGGTTATAATGAAAATATATATTCTTTTGTAAATAATATAAACACTCATGATGGTGGTACTCATGAAGAGGGCGTTAAAAGAGCTTTGACTCGTGTTATAAATAATTATGCAAGAAAAAAAGGCATGTTAAAAGAAAAAGATGAATCTCTAACAGGTGATGATGTAAAAGAAGGTTTAACTATGATAATTTCTTGCAAACATCCAAACCCACAATTTGAGGGACAAACAAAAGGTAGATTAGGTAATTCAGAAGTTAGAAAATTAGCTGATAATGTTTTTAGCGAAGGCTTTGAAAAATTTTTACTTGAAAATCCTACTGAAGCAAAGGCAATAGTTGATAAGGCAATGATAGCATCTCGTGCACGTCATGCTGCTAAAAAAGCTCGTGAAATAACACGTAAAAGTGAAATGCAAACTACTAACTTTTTTGGAAAGCTTTCTGATTGTAAAAGTAAGGATCCAAAGGAATCAGAAATATTTATAGTCGAGGGAGATTCAGCAGGTGGAAGTGCTAAAAAGGGCAGAGATTCAATGACACAAGCAATTTTGCCACTTAGAGGTAAGATTTTAAATGTAGAAAAGAATAGATTAGATAGAGCTTTGGGAAATGAAGAAATAAGAACAATAATAACTGCATTTGGAACTGGTATAGGTGATGAATTTAATTTAGATAAATTAAGATATGATAAAATTATAATAATGACCGATGCCGATGTAGATGGGGCACATATTCGTGTATTATTATTGACTCTTTTCTATAGATTTTTTAGACCAATAGTTGAAGCAGGACATGTGTATGCTGCTCAGCCACCTTTATTTAGAATAATGCATGGTAAGACTCGTAAATATGTTCTTGATGAAAAAGAAAAAGAAGAATATTTAAGTAGTTTGCCAGAAAATGTACGTTCACGCGCAGAAATAGCTCGTATGAAAGGTTTAGGAGAAATGGATGCAGAAGAATTAAATGAAACAACAATGGATATTAATAAGCGTACTTTAAGAAAAATTACTGTAGATGATTGTCTAGCAGCAGATCAAGTTTTTGCTAAATTAATGGGTGATGAAGTAGAACCAAGAAGAAAATTTATAGAAGAAAATGCAAAATACGTACAAAACTTAGATATATAGGAGGTGTATCATGGAAGAAAATAATGAAGCAAAAGAAAAAAATATAAATGAAACATCAGATTTTAATGGAACATTCCATGAAAGGGATAAATTATCTGAAAATAATATAGTAAAAGAAGTTGAATCATCTTTTTTGGATTATTCAGTAAGTGTTATAACTTCTCGTGCAATACCTGATTTAAGGGATGGATTAAAGCCAGTACATAGACGTATATTATGGTCAATGTATGAATCAGGATATACGCCAGATAAACCACATAGAAAATCAGCTAAAACAGTTGGTGAAGTAATGGGTAATTATCATCCACATGGTGATTCCAGTATATATGAAGCAATGGTTCGTTTAGCGCAAGATTTTAATGAGAGATATTTACTTATAGATGGACATGGAAATTTTGGTAATATAGAAGGTGATGGTGCGGCAGCAATGCGTTATACAGAATCAAGATTATCAAAAATTTCATTAGAATTGTTAAGAGATATTAATAAAGATACTATTAATTTCAATCCAAACTTTGATGAAACTGCTAAGGAACCACAAGTTTTACCATCTAGATTTCCAAATATTTTGGTAAATGGAACAATGGGTATTGCAGTTGGAATGGCTACTAATATACCTCCACATAATTTAGGAGAAGTAATAGACGGATGTGTAGCTTATATAGATAATCCTGAAATTGATACATTAGGGCTTATGCAATATATTAAAGGCCCTGACTTTCCAACTGGAGGTATAATTTTAGGCAATTCAGGTATTAAAAAGGCATATGAAACCGGAAGAGGCTCTATTACAATAAGAAGTAAAGCAGAAATAGAAGAGAATAATGGACATAATTCTATAATAATTACTGAAGTACCATATGGTGTAAATACAAGTGATTTAAAGTCTAAAGTAGCTGAACTTGTTCATAATAAAACTTTAGATGGTATTTCAGATTATCATACAGATTTAAAAGACGGTGTTAAAATTACAATAACACTAAAAAAAGATGCAAATCCTCAAGTTGTATTAAATAATTTATATAAACACACATCTTTTCAAACTAGTTATGGTATTATATTTCTAATGTTAGATCAAGGAACTCCAAAAACACTAGGGTTAAAAGAAATAATTTCTAAATATATCGATCATCAAAAAGAAGTAATTATAAGAAGAACAAGATTTGATTTAAATAAATCAGAAAATAGAGTTCATATTTTAGAAGGATTTAAAATAGCGCTTGATAATATAGATGAAGTAATTAAAATTATTAAAGAATCTGAAACAGATCAAGATGCTAAGAGTTCATTAATAAATAAATTTAAATTATCAGAAATTCAAGCAGATAGTATTTTAGAATTAAAATTACGTAGATTAACAGGCTTAGAAAGAAATAAAATAGAAGATGAACTTGCTAATTTATTAAAATTAATAGCAGAATTAAAATCTATTTTAGCAAGTGAAGAAAAAGTATTAGAAATAATTAAAAATGAGTTATTAGAAATAAAGAAAAAGTATGCAGATGATAGAAGAACTACTATTGATATGACAGCCGTAGATTATATAGATGATGAATCATTGATACCAGTAGAAGATATAATTATAACTATAACAAATAAAGGTTATATTAAGAGATTAACATCTGAAACTTATAAAACTCAAAACAGAGGTGGAGTAGGAATTAAGGGTATGACTACAACTGATGAAGATGTTGTTGATAGTATATTATCAATGAAAACTCATGATTATATTATGTTTTTTACAAATAAAGGTAAAGTATATAGAATGAAAGGATATGAGGTTCCATTATTTAGTAGACAATCAAAAGGCCTACCAATAATTAATTTATTACCATTAGAAAAAGAAGAGAAAGTAACAACTATGTTAAAAACAACAGAAGAGGATTATAATAATTATATTGTACTTTGTACACAAAATGGAAATATTAAGAGAACAAAGCTTTCTGAATTTGAAAATATTCGTACTTCTGGAAAAATAGCTATTACTTTAAAAGAACAAGACCAATTAATTTCAGCAAAAATAACAAATGAAAAAAATGAAATTTTAATCGCTAGTTCAAACGGTAGAATGATTAGATTCAATGAAAATGAAATTCGAATTATGGGAAGAACTGCCTCTGGTGTTAAAGGAATAGAATTAGGAGACGGTAAAGTTGTTAATATGGAAGTATCTAGTTCAGATAACACACAAATTCTTGTAGTTACTGAACGAGGTTATGGTAAAAAAACAAACATTTCTGAATATAGATTAACTCATAGAGGTAGTAAAGGTGTTAAAGCTTTAAATATTACAGAAAAAAATGGAAATATTGTATCTTTTAAAACTATAACAGATGATTCAGATGTATTAATAATGACAAATAATGGAATTACAATTAGAATGCCAGTATTACAAATTTCAACAACAGGACGTGTAGCACAAGGTGTTCGTTTAATTAATTTAAAAGATAATCAAATAGTAAGTACTGTTACTGTTGTAGATTCAATTATAGATGAGCAAAAAGATTTATCAGAAGAAGAAACTAAATAAGTTTCTTCTTTTATTATAATAATCTAAGTAATGTTTCACGTGAAACATTACTTAATGTTGTAAAAAAAGTAAAAATATTATATAGTATAGTTGCACAACATTTATGTTTGAATCAGGTCAGAGAAGGAATTCAGCAGCCTTAAAAGCCTCTAAATGTGTGTGCTTTTTTATATAATATAAAAAACAGATAATGTTACACGTGAAACATAGAGCTGAATAATAAAAAGTAATGTTACACGTGAAACATAGGAGGATATATGAAAAAAACAGATAATGTTTCACGTGAAACATATAAAAAAAATCAAATAAACGATGTTTCACGTGAAACATTAGATAAAAAATATATGCAAATCGCATTAAAAGAGGCAAAAAAAGCATATTATAAAAATGAAATACCAGTAGGATGCGTGATAACATACAAAAATAAAATAATATCAAAAGCACATAATAAAAAAGAAAAAAATAAAAATTGTCTTAGTCACGCAGAAATCTTATGTATAAATAAAGCGTGTAAAAAAAGAAAAAATTGGAGATTAGATGATTGTACATTATATGTCACAATGGAACCATGTATGATGTGTTCCGGTGCAATTAAAGAAGCTAGAATAAAAAAAATAGTTTATGGTACAGAAAATATAAAAAATGGTTATTTAAATCATCTTAATAATATAAAAATTGTGCAAAAAATAAATGAAAAAGAATGCAAAAAATTAATAAAATCATTTTTTAAAAAAATTAGATAGCATCTTTTTTTTTTATACTTTAAAGTGTATAATATTATATAGAGGTGAATTATGTATCAGGCATTGTACAGAAAATATAGACCAATTACGTTTGAAGATGTAGTTGGCCAACAAGTAATAGTCAAAACTTTAGAAAATAGTATTCTAAATAATAAGATTAGTCATGCTTATATTTTTTCAGGCCCACGAGGTACAGGAAAGACAAGTATTGCAAAAATAATAGCAAAAACAATTAATTGTCAAAACAGAGAGGGAATATTACCTTGTGATAAATGTGTATGTTGTACACAAACTAATATAAAACAAAACACTGATACAATTGAAATAGATGCCGCTTCAAATAATGGTGTAGAAGAAATTAGAGAACTAAGAAATAAAGTAAATCTTGTGCCTTCATATGGTAAGTATAAAGTTTATATAATAGATGAAGTGCATATGTTAACAACATCAGCATTTAATGCTTTATTAAAAACATTGGAAGAACCACCGGCGCATGTAATTTTTATATTAGCAACCACAGAAGTTCATAAAATACCTCAAACAATATTATCACGTTGCCAGAGATTTGATTTTAAAAAAATATCATTTAATGATATAAAAAATAGATTAAAATATATATGTGAAAAAGAAAATATTAATATAGAATCTTCTGCTCTTGACTTAATAGCTACGTTTTCAGATGGCGGTATGAGAGATGCATTAAGCCTTTTAGATCAATTAACATCGTATACTCAGAATGTTATAACACCTACTGATGTTCATGATATATATGGCACAATAACTGAAAATGAGGTGTCTGAGTTTATAAATAAATTATTTACAGATGAATTAATTGAAATCTATAACAAAATTAATTATTATGATACACAAGGAAAAAATTTAGCTAAAATAATAAGTCAGATAATAGAATATTTAAAAAACGTCTTAATATATATGAATTGTAATGATTATTTTAAAGATAATGAACAAAAACAAAATTATGCTAACACATGTAAAACGATACAAGAAAATAAAATTTATCAAATAATAAATATATTTCTCGATGCATTAAAAAGTATTAAAACAACAAATAATGTTAAATTAATTTTTGAATTGAGTGTTATTAAAACTTTTGAACTATTAAAAGATAATAAAACAAAAGAATTAAAAATAAATAAAGAGCCAATAAAAAAAGAGGCGGTGAATGTTGATTCCCCAAAAAAAGTAATTGAAATAAAACAAACAGAAGAAGAAAAAAATATAATTTCAGAATTAAAACAAATTAGAATTAATAATACATTGGCTAATTTTAATAAAAAGGATTTGTTAGAGTTTAAAAATAAATTATCAGAAATAGAAATATTATTAATGGATCCAGAGTTTAGTTCATTTATATCTTTAATACTTGATGGTGAATTAAAAGCTAAAGGAAATGATAATCTAATATTTGTGTATAAATCAGAAGAATTAGAAAAATACTTTAATACTTCTATAGAACAAATAGAAAAAATATTTAAAAAAATATATAATATTGAATATAAACCAATCGCAACCACGATGAATGAATGGAATATTTTAAAACAAGATTTTAATAATAGTATAAAAACAAATACAAAAAAATATAAGTATATTGAAGAAAATGTAAATTATAAAAATAGAAAAAATAATATAATAGAAGAAAAAAATAATGAAATAGATAATTTATTTTCAAATAGTATTATATATGAATAGAAAGAAGGAATATTATGAATATGCAAGCTATGTTAAAACAAGCACAAAAATTACAAAAGGACATGATGAAGGCACAGGATGAATTAAATAACAAGATATTTGAATCTAAAAACTCGATGGTAAGTATTAAAATGAGTGGAAATTATGAAGTAAAAGAAATTAAAATATTGTTAGAAGAAGCTGATGCAGATGATATAGAAATGCTAAACGATGCTCTTTGTGCATGTATGAATACAATTATAAATCAAATAAAAGATGAAACAGAAACAAAGATGGGTGCATATACAAAGGGACTTTCAGGAACGGGATTGTTTTAATGAAATATCCTACATCAATATTAAATTTAATAGAAAGTTTTAAAAAATTACCTGGCATAGGTGAAAAAACAGCAGAAAGATTAGCTTTATCAGTATTAGATATGAGTGATGAATCTGTTTCATTTTTTTCTAATTCGATTTTAGATGTAAAAAATAAAATAAAAAGATGTATAAAGTGTAATAATTTAAGCGAAAATGATTTATGTGAAGTATGTAAAGATGAATCGAGAGATCATTCTGTGTTATGCGTGGTAGAATTGCCAAGAGATGTAATTTTATTTGAAAAATTACATATATATATGGGCGTTTATCACGTGTTAGATGGATTAATATCACCAATAGATGGTAAAAATCCTGAAGATATAAACATTTCTCAATTAATAGATAGAGTGAAAAAAGAAAATATAAAAGAAGTAATTTTAGCACTTAAGCCAAGTATAGAAGGTGAAACAACTTCATTGTATATAACTAAATTATTAGAAAAAACTGATGTTACTATAACACGTATAGCACACGGAATTCCACATGGTGCAGATATGGACTATGTTGATTCATTAACATTAGAATTAGCACTTGAAAACAGAATGATAGTATCTTCTAAAGAATCATAATTATATTTAATGCCCATATAATTTATTGGGTGAATATATGTTAAAAAAAATATTTAAATTAATTAAAAAAATAGTAATTAGTTCTTTTTTGTTATATGGATATAACATTGTTATAAAACCTACAAAAATATTTATACCAATAAATATTTTTACAGTATCTATTCTTACATTGTTTGATATACCCGGTTTATTATCGCTTATACTAATTTATTTATTAATATATTGAGGAGGTAGGTATTATGCTTGAAAAATATAAAGATTCACAACCAATAGCCTATAAAACTATAAAAAATGCTATTGAAAAAAATAAATTTTCACATGCATATATTATTGAAACAAATGGTTATTCGAATGCTTTGGATTTTTCAATAGCAATGGCAACTTCAATATTAAATAGCAATAAAGAAAAAAATGAATTATTAGAATTGAAAGTTATTCATCCTGATGGAACAACTATAAAAAAAGAACAAATAGAAGAATTACAGTCGGCTTTTAGTGAAAAAGCTATAATGGGTAATAATAGAGTATATATAATAAATGGTATTGAAAAAATGAAAGAGACAACTTCAAATTCGTTATTAAAATTTATAGAAGAACCGGAAGAAGAAATAATAGGTATTTTAATAACTGATAATATTTATCAAATACCACAAACAATAGTATCAAGATGTCAATTATTATCATTAAAAACAACAAAGTATAATAATTTAAATACTATTACTTTAATAGCTAATTATTTGTATAACAGTACAACAGAAATTAATAATTATATAAATGATGAAAATAGTAAAGAGAATATATTAAGAGTGATTGATTTTATATTTAATTATGAAAAAAATCATATTAATACTATTTTATACACAAAGAAGTTATGGCATCAATATTTTTTTGATAGAATACATACAAAAGAAGGTTTATCTATCTTACTTTTATTTTATAAAGATGCTTTAAATGTTAAACTTAATCAAAATATAGAAATTTTTGTTGATTACAGTGATGAAATTAACAAATTAGCAAGTATGAATACAAATAAAAGTTTGATAAATAAAGTTAATTTAATTAACGAATTAAAGGATACTATAAATTATAATGTAAATACTGGTTTGTTGCTGGACAAGCTAATAATTAAACTAGAAGGGTGTGAATGTAATGATTGAGATAGTTGGTGTAACTTTTAAGCCTAATAGTAAAATATACTTCTTTTCACCAAATAATATTGAATTAAAAAAGGGAGATACAGTTATAGTTAAAACTGAAAGAGGTACTCAGTTAGGAACAGTAGAACTTACAAATACAAAAATTGATTCTAAAAAATTAAAATCATCTTTATCAGATGTAATTAGAAAAGCAACAAAAAAAGATATTGAAATAGATGCCAAAAATAAGAAGGATGCATTAATAGCTTTAAAAAAATGTAAAGAACTGGTAAAAAAATATAATTTAAATATGATGATACTTGATGCGAGTTATACTTTTAATAGAAGTCAATTATTATTTATGTTTTTATCTGATAATAGAGTAGATTTTAGAAAACTAGCTAAGGATTTAGCAACCATGTATAAAACAAGAATAGAACTACGACAAGTTGGTGTTCGTGATAAAGCAAAAGAAATAGGTGGATGTGGACCATGCGGCCGTGAATTATGCTGTTCTAAATTTTTGTGTGATTTTGATTCAGTTTCAATTAATATGGCTAAAACACAGAATATTGCTTTAAATCCAACTAAAATTAATGGAGTTTGTGGTAGATTATTGTGTTGTTTAAAGTATGAGAATGAATGTTATAAAGATCTAAAAAAGAACTTGCCTAAAATTAATTCTAAAATAAACACAGAGTATGGTGAGGGTAAAGTAATAAATATTGATATATTAAATCAAAAATATAAAGTAGATATAAAGGATCATGGAATAGAAGAGTTTGATGTAAATGAAAGTAATAAATGATTTATTAGGGTATAGAAATTATAAAATAATTCAAGATACTGATATGTTTAGTTTTTCTCTAGATTCAATATTATTACCTAATTTTGTTACTTTAAATAAAAATATAGATAAAATATTAGATATAGGATGCGGTAATGCACCTATTCCTTTAATATTATCGACTAAAACAAAAGCAAATATAATAGGTGTTGAAATTCAGCAAGAAGTATACAAAATGGCATGTGAATCAATAAATATTAATAATTTAAATTCTCAAATTAAAATTATTAATGCTGACATTAATGAATATTATAAAAAAATAGAATCAGATACATTTGATGTTATTACATGTAATCCACCATTTTTTAAATATAAATCAACATCAAATATCAATGACAGTGATTATAAAACATTAGCGCGTCATGAAGTAAATTTAAATTTAGATCAATTGTTTTTAATAGCTCGTAAACTGTTAAAGAATAATGGAGTTATATCTATTGTGCATAGACCTGAGAGATTTGTAGAAATTGTTGAAAAAATGAAAAAAAATAATATAGAGCCAAAGAGAGTTAGATTTATATATCCAAAAAGTGATAGTGAAGCCAATATATTATTAATTGAGGGCAAAAAAAATGGTAATCCAGGTGTGAAAATCTTACCACCATTATTTGTTCATTTAGAAAATGGAAGTTATACAAAAGAAATACAAAATTATTTTGAATAGAGGTGTTTTATGAGTCAAAAAAGTTATAATAATACTCCAACATTATATTTAATACCAACTCCTATAGGTAATATGGAGGATATAACTATACGTTCAATTAATACATTAAAAATGGTTGATATTATTTTTTGCGAAGATACACGTGTTACAGGTCAGTTATTAAAATATTATGATATAAATAAAAAACTTATTTCAAGTCATAATTATAATGAAACTAATAACAAAAATAAATTGATTGAGTATTTGTCAAATGGTTTAAATGTTGGACTTGTCAGTGATAGGGGAACCCCTATTATAAGCGATCCGGGTTATGAACTTGCAAAATGTGCTATAGAAAATAATTTTAATGTGGTTAGTCTTCCAGGTGCAACCGCACTTATACCAGCTTTAACTTCTTCTGGAATTTCTCCAATGCCATTTTATTATTATGGCTTTTTAAATAGTAAAGATAGTGCAAGAAAAAAAGAGTTAAATAATTTAAAAAATCTAACAGCTACGTTGATATTATATGAGGCACCACATCGTATAAAAAAGACTTTAAACGACATGTGTGAAATTTTGGGAAATAACCGTAAAATAAGTATTTCCCGGGAAATAACAAAAAAATATGAAGAAATATATAGAGGAACTATAAAAGAAATTATAGATCAAAATCATGAATATAAGGGTGAGCTAGTAATAGTAATTGAAGGAAATCACTCAGTAGATCAATTTAATAATTTATCAATTAAAGAACATGTTGAATTATATTTGGAAGATAATAGTGTTATGGAAGCAATAAAAATAGTTGCCCATGAACGTGGTATGAAAAAAAGCGAAGTATATGATTTATATCATAACTTGGATAGGAGATAATGTTATGAAATTAATAATAGGCTTGGGTAATCCTGGCGCTGAGTATGAAAAAACAAGGCATAATATAGGCTTTATGTGTATGGATATAATTGCAAATTATTTTAAAGTGTCATTTGATTCTAAAAAATTTGATGGATTATATACACAATTTAATTATAAAGATGATAGGATAATGTTATTAAAACCACTAAAATATATGAATTTGTCTGGCGAAGTAGTAAGAGATTTTATAAATTATTTTAAAATAAATATTGAAGATATTCTTGTTATATGTGATGATTTGGATACTCCTGTTGGTAAATATAGACTAAGGTACCAAGGATCCAGTGGTGGTCATAATGGCCTTAAAAATATTGAATTACATTTATCCACACAAAAATACAAAAGATTAAAAATAGGAATTTCAAATAATAAACTTATAGATACAAAGGATTATGTCTTGGGTAAATTTAGTACAGAGGAATTAAAATGTATAAATCCAATATTAGAAGAAATACCTAATATAATACTAGACTATTTATCAATACCATTTGATAGAGTTATGAATAAATATAATATTAAGGGGTAGTTTTATGAAAAAAAGAGGTTTTACATTGATAGAACTTTTAGCGGTAATAGTAATACTAGCCGTAATAGCTCTAATCGCAGTACCAATTATGTTAAATATAATTACAAAAGCTCAGGAATCAAGCACACTTAGAGGTGTTGAATTATATATACATGGTGTTGAAATAGCTCTAACACATGAAGAATTATATTCTAAAAATTCAATAGATGGCTTATATACTATAGATTCAAATGGAAATATTTGTATAGAAAATAATTGTATTAAAGTTGATATGAAAGGTAAAAAACCACAATCTGGATTTATTAGAATAGAAAATGGTTCGGTTGTTCAAATTATAAATATGAATATTGATTCAAAAATTGTATCGACTATTGAAGATAAAATTGATATAAAGCAAGTTAATTAAAAAATACATTTTATAATAGACGGTGTGAATTATAATTTTGGTGGTCCGAGTTTATAAATATAAATGATACCAAGTGTATCATTTTGTTCGTGAAAGGAGGATATAATGAGTTTTTATGATAAAATTATTGATAATATAGATAATAGGTATTATAGTGGTTTAACAAATGAATTAAAAGGTTTATTTTTATATAAAAAATATAAAAAAGAAAATAAAAGTATAATTTTTTTAACTTCTACGTTATATGAAGCAAATAGAATATATCAAACCGTACTAAATTATACTGATAAGGTATCCTTTTTTCCAATGGATGACTTTTTAACTAGTGAAGCTCTTGCAATTAGTCCAGAGTTTAAGTATATGAGATTAACGACGTTGAATGATATTATAAATGAAAATAGAATAGTAATAACTAATATAATGGGTTTTTTAAGGTTTTTACCAAGGTTAACTACGTATAAAAATTCTTTTTTAAATATTAAAATTGGTAATGAGTATAATTTTAATAAAATTATTGAAAGTTTATACAATTTAGGATATCAAAAAGAATCATTAGTAAATAAAACGGGTGAAATGGCTGTCAGAGGCTATATTATTGATGTATTTCCCATTGATTCAAACGATGCTATTAGGATTGAATTTTGGGGTGATGAAGTAGAACGTATTAGTGAGTTTAATGTTGATACTCAAATGTCAAAAAAAACAATAACAGAAATTACTATTAAGCCAAATAGTGAGTTTATAACACGTGAAGTAGTTGATTATGAAAAACAACGCGATATTGTAAAGTATGAAGGAATAAATACTATAACAGATTATCTAAATAATCCTATTATTGTTGTTAATGAGAGAAACAATCTTTTGACTAATTATAAATTATTAATTGATGAAATAAATGATTATAAAAAAAATAATGAAATATCTAATAAGGTTATGTTTATGGCTCAATTAGATTTAAATTATAAAAATATTATTGATTTTGTATCTTTTGATAATGAAGTATTAAATAAGAATGTGATTGATTATAAAGCATTTGAACTTAGTAATTTTTCTAAAGGATTTGATGCTATTAATAGATTGTTAAAACAGTATATTAAAGATAAAAAAACAGTTATTCTATGTTTATCTGATAGATATAAAATTAACAAAGTAAATGAATATATAGATGGCGTAATTACTAATATTAATAATATAATAGAAAATAATGTAAATATAGTAGTTGCCAATATAAAACAAGGTTATATTATTGATAGATATGTTGTTATTTCTGAGTATGAATTATTTAATAAAAAGGATGTGGATGTTTCTTATAAGTCTAAATTTAAAATAGGAACTAAAATTAGAGATATTAATAAACTTAATATTGGTGATTATGTGGTCCATTTGCAAAACGGCATAGGTATTTATAAAGGAATAAAAACGCTTACAAAAAATGGCTTGAAAAAAGACTATTTAACTATAGAATATAAGAATTCTGATAAACTTTATATTCCAGTAGAAAAACTGGAGCTTATAAATAAATACTCTTCAAATGATGGAAAAATTCCTAAATTGAGTAAATTAGGTGGTACTGAATGGAAAAAGACAAAACTTCATATACAAAAGAAAATTGAATCAATAGCACAAGATTTATTAAAATTATATTCTGAAAGGGAAACTTCTATAGGATATGCCTTTGATAAAGATAATGATGATCAAATTGAATTTGAAAATCAATTTCAGTATACTGAAACACCAGATCAGTTAAAAGCAATTAAAGAAATAAAAAATGATATGGAAAAAAGTGTTCCAATGGATAGATTACTTTGTGGTGATGTTGGGTATGGTAAAACCGAAGTAGCATTTAGGGCGGCATTTAAAGCTATTATTTCTAATAAACAAGTATTATTTCTTTGTCCTACAACTATACTTTCACGTCAGCACTATGAGAATGCTATATCGCGATTTAAAGAATTTCCAGTCCGTATTGAACTTTTGAATAGATTTGTTTCATTAAAAAAACAAAAAGAAATTTTAAAAGATTTAAAAGATGGTAAAATTGATATGTTGATAGGTACACACAGGATTTTATCAGATGATGTCATATGTAAAAGATTAGGATTACTTATAGTAGATGAGGAACAGAGATTTGGTGTTAAACATAAAGAAAAAATTAAATCCTTAAAGAATAATATAGATGTTTTAACTTTATCAGCAACACCAATTCCTAGGACCTTACAAATGTCTTTGTCTGGTGTTAGAAGTTTATCTTTAATAGAAACTCCACCAGTGGATAGATATCCTATTCAGACTTATGTGTTAGAAGAAAACGTAAATGTGATTAAAGATGCTATATATAAGGAACTAGCGCGTAAGGGACAAATTTTTATTTTATATAATGATA
The DNA here is from genome assembly GCA_934130235.1 of uncultured Bacilli bacterium. GTDB lineage: Bacteria > Bacillota_I > Bacilli_A > RF39 > UBA660 > UMGS1613. The sequence continues at coordinate 61,464 of CAKOXU010000001.1, read as the reverse complement.
TAAAAAATATGGATGAAAAACTTTATCAACTTAAAAATTTAGTGCCTGAAGCTAGGATAACTTGTGGGCATGGTAAAATGGCTAAAGAAGAATTAGAAGACGTCATGTATAGGTTTATGAATAATGAATTTGATGTTCTTTTATGTACTACTATAATTGAAACAGGAATTGATATACCAAATGTTAACACGTTGATAATTATGGATGCCGATAAATATGGCTTATCTCAGCTATATCAAATAAGAGGTAGAGTAGGTAGATCAAATAAAATTGCTTATACTTATTTAATGTATAATAAAGGTAAAGTTCTTAGTGATGTAGCCAAAAAAAGACTAAATGTTATAAAAGAATTTACTGAATTGGGAAGTGGATTTAGTATAGCAATGCGTGATTTATCTATACGTGGTGCTGGAGATATACTTGGTCAAGAACAGTCTGGATTTATAGATAGTGTTGGAGTTGAATTATTTCTTGAAATGCTTGATATTGAAGTAAAAAAACTTAAAGGTATTGAAGTATCTAACGAAGAGAATAACTCTCAACCTCTAGTAGAAGTAGAAACAACAATAGATGATAAGTATGCTAAAGAAGAAGATGTCAAAATTGAAATTCATAAAAAAATTAATAGTATTAATTCAAAATCATCTCTTAATAAAATCAAAAGTGAACTAGAAGATAGATTTGGAAGTTTGGATGAGAGTGTTATTATATATATGTATGAAGAATTATTTGAGCATGAAATGAGTAATTTGAATGTTAAAAAAGTTCAACAAACAAAAAATTTTATATCTATAACATTTAATAAAGAACTAAGCAATAAAATAGATGGCGAAAAATTGTTTTTAGATGTTATTTCTTTAACTAGAAAATTTAGATTTTCAATGAAAAATAATGAATTAACTATAACTCTTGATACTGTTAATTTAGATAAACATTTTATATATTATTTAATAGATATGATAGATATATTAAAAAAAGCAATTATTAATTAATTGCTTTTTTTATATAAAAATTATCATTATTAATATCAATAGTAATATGGTCACCAAATTGAATGTTGTCATTGATTATATCGTTGGCAAGTATAGACTCAATATTTTTACTTACAAATCTTTTCATAGGTCTTGCCCCATATTTTTCGTCAAATGAATTATCTATAATATACTTTTTAGCTTTATCAGTTAATATAATTTTTATATTAATGTTGCTAAGCCTTTTTTCTATATTTTTTATTATATTATCTAATATTTCATAAAGTGTATTTTTATTTAAAGGATTAAAAATAATTATTTCATCTATTCTATTAATAAATTCAGGCTTAAAAGTATGTCTTAATTCATCCATAACTAGTTTATTAGATTGATCATTATTTTCCAAAACATATTCACTGCCAAGATTAGATGTCATAATAATTATAGTGTTTTTAAAATCAACTGTTCTTCCTTGAGAATCAGTTATTCTACCATCATCTAATATTTGTAATAAAATATTAAAAACATCTTTATGCGCTTTTTCAATTTCATCAAATAAGACAATGCTATATGGATTTCTTCTTACAGCTTCAGTTAATTGTCCACCTTCATCGTATCCAACATAGCCTGGAGGAGCTCCAACTAATCTAGATACAGAATGTGCTTCCATATATTCACTCATATCAATTCTTACTATATGTTTTTCGTCATCAAATAATTCGTTTGCTAATGTACGAGCTACTTCTGTTTTACCAACACCTGTAGGTCCTAAAAATATAAATGATCCAATTGGTCTATTTGGATCTTTGATTCCAGCACGTGCTCTTTTAATAGCTTCAGAAACTAGTTCAAGTGCTTGATCTTGACCTTTTACTCTTTTTTTCATATTTTCTTTTAAGTGTATAAGTTTTTCTTTTTCACCACCAACTAGTTTACTTACAGGAATATTAGTCCATTTTGAAATAATTAATGCTATAGATTCATCATCTACTGTATCACTTAATATATCATTTTTATTTTTTTCGTTTAAATCATCTAATTCTTTTTGTAGTTTTGGCAAAGTTCCGTGCCTTAATATAGCAGCTTTTTCATAATCATAATTATCTTCAGCTTTTGATAAATCAAAATTGACTTTTTCAATTTCTTCCTTTTTTTTGCTGATTTTAGTGTTGATGTTTTTTTCTTCTTCCCAATCTTTTCTAAGCTTGTTTTCTCTTTCTTTTAACTTTTCTAAATCCTTATTTATTTCATTAATTCTGTTTTTAGATAGTTCATCTTTTTCTTTTTTTAATGCTTCTTTTTCTATTTGAAGTTGCATAATTTCTCTTGTTAGTGTATCAAGTTCTGTAGGAACTGATTCCATTTGTACTTTTATAGTAGCGCATGCCTCATCAACTAAGTCAATGGCTTTATCAGGTAAAAATCTATCAGTTATATATCTGTCGGATAATGTTGCAGCTGCTATAAGTGCTTTATCTTTAATAGAAACTCCATGATATACTTCAAATTTTGGTTTAAGACCTCTTAATATAGTTATTGTGTCTATAACTGATGGAGCATTTACTAATACTTTTTGAAATCTACGTTCAAGAGCACCATCTTTTTCTATATATTTTCTATACTCATTTAGAGTAGTGGCTCCAATACATAAAATTTCGCCTCTAGCAAGCATTGGCTTAAGTAGGTTGCCAGCATCCATTGCTCCTTCTAAAGCTCCAGCTCCTACTATTAAGTGTATTTCATCTATAAAAAGAATTATCTTTCCATCAGAATCTTTAATTTCTTTTAGGACTGCTTTAAGTCTCTCTTCAAATTCACCTCTATATTTTGCACCAGCAATCAATGCTCCCATATCTAGTTCCCATATTGTTTTTTCTTTTAGGCTAGTAGGAACATCTCCTTTAATTATTCTTTGTGCTAAACCTTCTACAATAGCTGTTTTACCCACACCAGGTTCACCAATTAAAACGGGATTATTTTTAGTTTTTCTTGATAGAATCCTAGTAATATTACGTATTTCTTCGTCTCTACCAATAACTGGATCTAATTTTCCATCTTTGGCATCTGAAGTTATATCTCTACCATATTTTTCTAACACGTTTTCTAAGTTTTCTTCGTAATTATTATTCATAATAACACCTCCATAAATAATTATACTACTTTTTTGGCACTTGTCAAGTAAGAGTGCTAAACCAATATATATTATGTGAATAAAATAAAAAATTACTCTTTTTGAATAAAAAATATAAATATTTCCAATATAATTTTAGGAGGATTAACTATATGGAAAATGGTATAATAAAAAAAATAGATGATTTAGGACGTATTGTTATTCCTAAGGATATAAGAAGAAAACTCAGAATTAAAACTGGTGATAATTTAGAAATAACTATAAAAAATGGAGATATTGTATTAAAAAAATATTCTATGATTAATAAAATTAATGATTTGGCAAGTGAACTTGTAGATTCTATATCAATTTTTATGAAGCATTCTATTTTTATTACTGATACTGATAATATTATTGCGTGCTCAAATTCACTTAAAAGTAGGTATTTAAAAAAGCATATTAGTAAGGAGTTAGAAGAATCTATTATGCGTAGAGAAAAAATGTTTCAAAATCATTTTAAATTATTTAATTTAATAGATGATGAATCTATAACATGTAGCTATGTTAGTTGTGTAATATTAAGTGGAGGAGAAGCTGTAGGTATGATTATTATATTGAGTGAAACTGAAAAGATGACTGAAACAGAGGTTCAAATGGCTTCTATTGTTTCATCTTTTATTACGAAATATCTTGAACAATAAATAAAAGTGTGCTAAAATAATTAAAAGCAATGAAGGAAAGAAGAATAATGATGTATTTATAGAGAGTTTGGTGAGGTGAAAGCAAACAATACTAGTTATTTCGAATGGGTCTGGAGCTTCTATTAGACGTTTTAGCGCGTTAAGCTATTGAGGTGTAGAAATACATAAATTAAGGTGGTACCACGTTTATAACGTCCTTATACTAGGATGTTTTTTTATGGAGGAAATATGAGAAAGTTTGAAAAAATAAGTTTTGATGAATTTAAAAAATTTAGTGATGATATTGAGTTATATAACAGTATTGTTTTGCCAACACGTAGTACTGTTAACAGTGCTGGATATGATATTAGAAGTATTGAAAATGGAGTTATTAAGCCTAATGAAAGTAAGGCATTTAGAACAGGATTAAAGGTATGTATGAATAGTGACGAGGTATTGTTTATATACTCACGTAGTTCACAAGGATATAAATATGATGTTAGTTTATCAAATTCAGTAGGTGTAATAGACTCTGATTATTATAATAATATAGATAATGAAGGTCATTTTTTTATAAAACTTAGAAATGATGGAGAAAATGATTATGAAGTTAATATAGGAGATAAAATAGCGCAAGGGGTATTTATTAAATATTTAACTGTAGATGATGAAGAAACAATTAATAATATTAGAAAGGGTGGAATAGGATCCACAAACAGGTGATAAAATGAATAAATATTACATTTCTACTGCAATTGCATATACGTCAGGAAAACCACATATTGGAAATACTTATGAGATAGTTTTGGCTGATGCAATCGCGCGTTTTAAACGACTTGAAGGATTTGATGTATATTTTCAAACAGGAACAGATGAGCATGGTGAAAAAATAGAATTAAAAGCTAAAGAACAGGGTAAGACACCAAAAGAATTTGTTGATGAAGTATCAAGTGAAATTAAAAAAATATGGGATATAATGAATACAAGTTATGATAAATTTGTTCGTACTACCGATGAAGTTCATGAGAAGCAAGTTCAAAAAATATTTAAAAAAATGTACGATAAAGGTGATATATATAAAGGAGAATATAAGGGCTTATATTGTACTCCTTGTGAGTCTTTTTGGACGGATTCACAACTTGTAGATGGAAAATGTCCAGACTGTGGAAGAGAAGTAGTAGAAAAATGTGAAGAAGCATATTTTTTTAGATTATCTAAATATCAATCAAAACTAGAAAAGTTTATGGAAGAAAATCCAGACTTTTTACAACCAGAATCTAGAAGAAATGAGATGTTAAATAATTTTATAAAACCTGGTCTTCAAGATTTGTGTGTATCTAGGACTTCATTTGATTGGGGAATTCCTGTCGATTTTGATTCCAAGCACGTTGTATATGTATGGTTAGATGCTTTAACAAACTATATTACTAATATAGGTTATGATGTAGAAAATCCTAGTGAAGAATTTAAAAGATTATGGCCTGCTGATTTGCATCTAATAGGAAAGGATATAGTTAGATTTCATAGTATTTATTGGCCATGTTTTTTATGGAGTTTAGGCTTAGAACTGCCTCATAAAATTTTTGGTCATCCATGGCTTCTTACTAATAATGATAAGATAGGTAAAAGTAGAGGAAATGCTATATATGCTGATGATTTGGTTGAAAAATTTGGTGTAGATGCGATTAGATATTGTGTATTACATGAAATACCATTTGCTAATGATGGAAATTTAACTTATGAATTATTGATTGAACGTTTTAATTCTGATTTAGCTAATATACTTGGAAATTTAGTTAACAGAACTATTTCTATGGATAAAAAGTATTTTGATGGTGTTGTACCTAAACAAAATGAATTAAATGAGATAGATAATGATTTAATAAGTATTACAATGCAAGCATATGAAAAAGTAAAAAATAAAATGGATCAACTTAAAGTAAGTGAAGCTATTGATGAAGTGTTTGAAATATTTAAAAGATGTAATAAGTATATAGATGAGACGACACCATGGCTTCTTGCTAAAGAAACTGATAAATCAAGACTTGAAACGGTTATATATAATTTACTTGAATCTATAAGAATAGGATCAGTTTTATTAAGACCATTTTTGACATCTACTTCTGATGAAATTTTGAGACAACTTAATACTGATGTTTCAACTCTTGAATCAATTAGCACCTTTGGACATTTACACACAGGAGATTTTGTAAATGAACCTAAACCTATTTTTGCAAGAATCGATAAAGAAAAAATGCTAGAAGAACTAAAATAGTTCTTTTTTTTTGTAAAAATGTGTAAAAAATAGAATTTTGTCGATTGATTTTGTACAAAAAACCTTTATAATAATTTTGAAATGTGTTATATTTGTATTGTCGCGATAAAGGAGAAACTATGTTAGATAAAATACAATATAATAAGTTCTTATGGATGACAATGATGATATTTATAACTTATTTATTAGTAGGTAGTTTTGTTGAAGGTCGTAACATCTGGGATTTGATTTATCTTATAGTATTATATCTATTTCTAATACTGTATGTAATAAAAGGAAAGAAAAAATAGAAAAATTATATCAATTATGGTATAATTTTTTTGGTGATATTATGATTATAGATACTCATTGTCATTTAAGTAAAAATGATTATAATAATATAGATGATGTAGTGAATGAAATGGACGGTTATATGATAACTAGTGGATGTGATGACGAAAGTAATTTAGAGGTTTTAGAATTGATTTCTAAATATAAAAATGTATATGGAACTTTAGGTATACATCCAGAAAGTTTAGATAGTATATCGGATAAATCATTTGAAATTATTGAAAATAATATTAATAATCCCAAAATAGTTGGGATAGGTGAAATTGGTTTAGATTATCATTATGATATTGATAAAATTAAGCAAAAAGAGTTGTTTATTAAGCAACTTGACTTAGCAGTTAAATATAAAAAACCTGTTGTTGTTCATTCAAGAGATTCAATTCAAGATACATTTGATATATTAAAAAAATATAAATTAAAGGGAACAATACATGCATTTTCTTCTAGTAAAGAAATGGCACATGAATTTATTAAATTAGGATATAAAATAGGAGTTGGTGGAGTTGTTACTTTTAAAAATGGTAGAGTATTGCAGGATGTTGTTAAAAACATTGACATAAAAGATATTTTACTTGAGACTGATAGTCCTTATTTATCTCCAGAACCTTTAAGAGGTAAAAAGAATGTTCCATCTAACACTTATTATGTTGCTTTAAAAGTAGCTCAATTAAAAAATATGAGTTATGAGGAAGTTAAAAACCTAACAGCTGCAAATGCAATTGAGTTATTTGACTTAAAAATTGAAGTATGATACAATTTATATGTACTGTAGAGGTGATAAAATGAAATTAAAATTAAAAATTTGTTTATCATTATGTATTATTTCAATTTTATTAATTCTAACACTTACCATTACAAATAATGGAATTACTATATATAATCCTAATGTTAATATGACTGCTACAGTAGTTAATGAAATAATACCTTATACAACAACATATGTGTATGATTCATCAAAACCTAGCGACTCTGATAAAGAGATAATAAGCGAAGGCATAAATGGATTAAATTATACATATGATGGAATCGATTATGTTCATTTATCTGACATGGTTCCTCAAGTTGAAAAAGTTGGAACTGGAAAAAGTGGACAGTATACTGGTAAGCTTACTGGATATGGACCTGATTGCCCAGGGTGTAGTAAAGTTGGCAATGTGTCTTGTAAAACTCGAGAGGGAACTAAACATAGTTTAATAAATGATGGAATTACATACAATGATTCTACTTATGGCGATGTACGCATTTTGGCAGCCGATAATACTTTATTTCCTTGTGGTACTATTATTAAAATTGATAATGGAATTATAGATTCATTTTATGGTGTTGTATTAGATACTGGCTATTCTATGCGAAATGCATGGAAACAGGGAAATGTATGGATTGATTTAGCTTTTTCTTCACAAAATGACGTTAAGTCTGGAAAAACAAGTAGTTCTAATGCAAAATTTAGTGTACAAAGATGGGGCTGGTAAGCCTTTTTTTGTTGAAAAAAACATTACTATTTAGTATAATAATGATGAGGTTGGTTATATGAAATATTCTTATAAGGATTTTAATGATAAATTTAATGTCTATAACTTTGACTTAAAGAAAAAATATGGTCAGAATTTTATAATAGATGAAAATATTATAAATAGTATTATTAATAAATCAAATATAGATGAAGATACATTAGTATTAGAGATAGGCCCTGGAGCTGGATCTTTAACATATAAATTAGCGCAAGTTTCTAAAAATGTTTTGTGTTATGAAATAGATAAAACTGTAAAAGATATTTTATTAAATAACTTAGACGGTTTAAATAATGTAGAAGTTGTATTTGAGGACTTTTTAAAATCAAATCCTAAAGATAAATTAAAAAAATATAAGTATAAAAAATTATATGTGGTAGCTAATTTACCATATTATATTACAACACCTATAATTACAAAAATAATAGAGGATGAAATATGTGTTGATAAAATAGTTATAATGGTTCAAAAGGAAGTTGGTGACAGATTTAGAGCGCAACCTAATACAAAAGATTATAATTCTTTATCTGTATATTTAAATTACTATTTTGATATAAAAAAATTATTAGACGTATCTAGAAATGTTTTTATTCCTGTTCCAAATGTTGATAGTATAGTTATTGAGTTAACTGCTAAAAAGAATAAACTTTATTTAAAAGACAAAAAGTTGTTTTTTAAACTTGTTAGAGATTCATTTGTACAAAAGAGAAAAACTATTAAAAATAATCTAAAAAATTATGATTTGAATATTATAGAAAAAGTATTATCTAAATATGGATTTACGCTTCAAGTAAGGGCTGAGGCTATACCACTGGATGTTTTTGTTGATATTTCTAATAATTTGTAGAAAGTAATATGCTTTCTTTTTTTTAAAATTTAATGTATAATTTTGTTGGGTGATTTTATGTCATTTACAAGAGAGGTTAAAGATGAATTAAGTAAATTAAGTCTAGATAAATTAGAGTGTGTATCCATATTGTCTGCTATTCTTAGAAATGATGGAGTTATAGAAGATCAAACTATTAAAGTACAAACAGAAAATTCTAGTGTTGCGCGATACGTATTTAATTTAATAAAAGAACTTTATAATGTAACTTGTAAAATAACAGTTAGACGTGGATATAATTATAGTAAAAAATATATTTATATATTGGAAATAAATAAAAAAGTTGAAATAATAAAAGAAGATTTATGTTTAAATAAAAATATTCCCAGTGAATATATTGTGAGTGATGATAATTTAACTCGTATATATCTAAGAGGTGTCTTTTTAAGTTGTGGTAGTATAAATGACCCTAAAAAAAGTAGATATCATTTGGAATTTTCTGTAGATAATTATAAGTATGCACAATTTATAAAAGAAAAAATTAATATTTATGATTTAAATAGTAAAGTTATTAAAAGAGAAAATTGTTATATGATTTATGTAAAAGAGGCGGAAAAAATAGGAGATTTTTTACGTATGATAAATGCTATAAGTGCTCTTTTATATTTTGAAGATATTAGAATATATAGGGATCATAAGAATATGACTAATAGATTAAATAATTGTGAGCAAGCAAACGTAGATAAAATTATTGAAACTTCTAATAATCAGGTAAAGGATATAGAACTTATAGAAAGTGTTGGAGGACTTGACTTACTTGATGAAAAGATAAAACTTGCAGCAAAGTATAGATTAAAGTACAAGGATGCATCTTTGTTAGAGTTAAGTCAAATAATGAGTATTGAAACTGGTACAAAAATTACAAAATCTGGAATACATCATAGATTTAATAAAATTAAAAAAATGGCTAGTGTAATTAGAAATAAGGAAAATGAAAAAAAGTAGTTTTTTCTTTTTTTAAATTAAAAAATATAGTATAATATATATGGTGAATTTAATGAAAGCAATATATAAAAAAATAGTTAATATTATCAATGAGTATGATAGTTTTATATTGATGGGACATAAAGATCCTGATTTGGATGTACTAGGATCTTGCATGGGAATGTGTGAAATAATAGAAAGCTTTAAAAAGGATGCATATTTATTTTTAGACATTCAACATTTAAATGAGTATAATAACAACATTAATCATGCATTTGATATGATGGAAAGAGATATAAAATGTGTTGATAAAACTAATTATAAAAAATATTTAAATAATACTTTACTTATAGTTTTAGATACACATATTGAAGATAGATTAGAATTTTCAGATATAGTAGATGAAATTGATACTATGGTTATTGATCATCATATCAAAAGTAAACATTATATTAAAAACACAAAATTTATGTATATAGATTCGACTTTATCAAGTGTATCTGAATTTGTAGCGCTTTTTGCTAACGAATTGGGTTTAGATTTAGATAACGTAATTGCTTCTATTTTGCTTGGTGGAATAGAAATTGATACAAATGGTTATGATTTTAAGACAACAAAAAATACATATTTAGCTTCAAGTATTTTAATGGAAATGGGAGCAGATTCTATACTAAAACAGGAGTTGTTAAAAGAGACTAAAGAAGATTATATTAAAAGAGCAAGTTTTATAAGAAATAGTTTTATGCTTAAAGAAGGGATAGCATGTTGTATTTTGCCAAATTGTACTACACTTGAACTTGCTACAGTTGCGGAAGAGCTATTAAAATTTGATTCGGTTGAGGCATCATTTGCGCTCGGCAAAATAGATATAGATACAGTAGGTATAAGTGCCAAATCGTTAGGAAATATTAATGTTGAAACTATAATGAAAAAGTTTAATGGTGGTGGTCATATTTCTAACGCTGCAGCTCAAGTTAAAGGTAAAACTATTAAACAAATAAAAAATGAAATAAAAAATATGTTATAGGAGGAGTATATGAAAATAATATTACTTAAAGATATAAAAAAACTTGGTAAAAGTGGTGATATAAAAGAAGTAAAGGATGGATTTGGTCAGTTTTTAATAAAAAAAGGAGATGCTGTTGCTGCTACTAGCTATAGTGTAGATAGATTAAAAAAGGAAAATAATTTAAAAGAAGAATTAGAGAATAAAACTATTAAAGAATGTGAAAAAGTAAAAAAAGAGCTAGAAAATTTAATAGTACAATTTAAGGTAAAGGTTGGACAATCGGATAAGGTTTTTGGAACTATAAGTGCTAAACAAATAGTAGAGGAATTGAATAAAAAAGGATATAATATAGATAAAAAACAGATTAATATTAAGACACCAATATGTAATTTAGGTATTACTAATATTGATGTTATATTGCACAAGAAAGTAGTTGCCAATGTTAAAATTAAATTAGTAAAGTAGGTGTTATATGGAAAGAGTTATACCACACAATATAGATGCAGAGCAATCTGTACTAGGTGCAATGTTTTTAACGAAAAAGGCTTTGCAAAAAGGTCTAGAAAAGTTAGATGGTAGTGAATTTTATTTAGATAATCATCAAAAGATTTTTGAAGCAATAAAAAATGTAGATTCAAAAGGATCTATTGTTGATTTAACTACTGTAGCTGATGAATTAAATAATTTGAATTTGTTAAAACAAGTAGGCGATATAGAATATTTAACTGAAATAATAGAAAGTGTACCTAGTGCTTCTAATATAGATGAGTATATTAAAATAGTAGAAGATAAATCTATATTAAGAAGACTTATTGATGAAGCTACAAGTATTATTACTGATAGTTATAATACTTCAAATAATATAAGTGAAGTAATAGAAGAAGCAGAGAAAAAGATATTTGATGTTTCAAAGAGTTTACGAAGTACAGAGTTTAAGAGTATTCAAGATGTTTTATATAAAACTCAATCTGATTTAGAAAAATTGGCTTCTATGAAAGGTAATATTACCGGAATACCTACAGGTTTTTATGAATTGGATAAAATTACAAGTGGATTTCATCCACATGAGTTAATAATAATTGCGGCCCGTCCAGGTATGGGAAAGACTGCTGTTGCTCTTAATATGGTTACTAATATAGCTATTAATGCCAAAAAAACAGTAGCTCTATTTAATATGGAGATGGGTGCAGAGCAATTAGCTACACGTATGTTGTCTAGCGTGGGACAGATAGATGGAGCTAAGTTAAAAACAGGTAATTTGGAACACTCTGATTGGAAGAGAGTTAATGAAGCTATTAGTAGGCTATCGGATACAAAAATATTTATAGACGATACTGCAGGTCAAACGGTTGGCGAAATAAGAAGTAAGTGTAGAAAACTTGCCACTAGTCCAGACGGTCTTGACATCGTTGTTATAGATTATTTAACACTTATTCAAGGAAGTAGTAAAAATGGAGCTAATAGACAACAAGAAGTAGCTGATATTTCAAGAGCGCTTAAAACTATGGCAATGGAACTTGATGTTCCTGTAATAGCCTTATCTCAATTATCACGTAGTATAGAAAAAAGAGATGATAAGAAACCAATGTTGAGTGATTTACGTGAATCAGGTGCAATAGAACAAGATGCTGATATTGTAGCGTTCTTACACTGTACAGATGAAGAACGTGCTAAGGAGAATAGTTTGATGGAATTTGTAATTAGAAAACATCGTAATGGACCACTTATGGATATTCCATTAATGTTTCAAAGAAATACATCAACGTTTGCTAATGTCGCACAGGTAAAGGATAATTAGGAGGAAATATGAAAAAAATAGGAACTATATTTTTAGTTATACTAGTATCAGTAGCTGTGTTTTTGCTAGGATTTAAATCAGATGTTAATACTAGACCTAATGAGTATTATGAAGTATATCTTGAGGGTGATTTATTAGGTACTGTTAAATCCGAAAAAGAATTAAATGATTATATTCAAAAACAGGGTGAAAATATAAAATCAAATGTTAGAAATTATAAAACTCAACTTGATTTAATTGATATTTTTAATAATTTGAAAGACAAGATTAGTGATTCTGATAATGAAAAAATAGCTAGAGACCTTTTAAATAATTATAAATCTTATAATCTTAATGAAAACGATATATCTTCTTTAAATGATTATTTGAAGTATGAATTATATAAATTAAATGATTCTGATATAGAAAAAATAAAAGAGTATGTTGATTCAAATGAAATATATTTATCAATAGATCATGTTTATACTCCTAATGGAACTAAAATAAAAAAAGTATATACATATGATGATAATACTATAAGTGTAGAGGAAATGTATAAAAAATTAGTATCGAATAATACATTTACTATACCTGGATATATATTTAATATAAAAGCAAATAAAGAAGGGAAAAAAGATATTATAATTTATACGACAGATCCAAAAGTGTTTTCTTCAGCAATAGAAAAGTTGATAACTATATTTGTAGATGAAAAAGATTATAATTCTTATAAAAATAATACTCAAAAGGAAATAGATACAACTGGTAAAAAAATAGAAAATATTTATATAGATGAACAAATAACATATAAAGCATCTAATATTCCTGTTACAGAAAAAATATATACTGATTCAAATGATTTGTCTGCATATTTATTATACGGTGAAAAGTTTGAAGAAAAGAAAGTTACTGTACAGAAGGGTGATTCCATTGAATCAGTTGCCTTTGATAATCAAATAAGTACACAGGAGTTTTTAATATTTAATACTGAATATAAAGATGAAAATAATCTGTTAGTACCAGGTACTGAGGTAGTAATTTCTACAGTTGACCCTAAAATAAGTGTTATTGTCGAGACACATGAAGTTGTAGATAAGGAAACTAACTTTAATACAGTTGAAAAACATGATCCAAATTTAACACAAGGAAGTGTAGTTGTAGCACAAGAAGGAGAAAAGGGATTAGAAAGAGTAACTCAAAATGTAAAATATTCTAATGGATCAATTAGCTATGTAGATCCTGTAGATAAAAAGACTATTAAAAATGCTCAATCTAAAGTTATAAGTGTTGGAACTAAGTATGTTGCTACCGTAGGTAGTACAGCATCATGGGGATGGCCAACAAATAGTGGCTATACTTTCTCTTCATATTATGGATATAGAATTTCAGTATTTGGAGAGGGTAATTTCCATTCAGGATTAGATATAGCCGGAACTGGTTATGGTTCTCCAGTGTATGCTACAAATAATGGTGTTATAGTGGAAAGAAAGTATACTAACACATATGGTAATTATATTATGATAGATCATAATAATGGTTATTATTCATTGTATGCTCATATGTCTAGATTTAAACCGGGATTGTCAGTTGGTTCAACTGTTGAAAGAGGCCAAACAATAGGTTATGTTGGTTCATCCGGTTGGGCAACGGGTCCACATTTACATTATGAAATACGAACTTGTAAGAGATATGCTTGTACTACTAACCCACTTAAATTTTATCAATGATAGTATGTGTATTATCAAGTGGAAGTAAAGGAAATTGTACCTATGTTAAAACAAAAAAACACAATATTTTAATAGACATAGGTACTTCTTCTTTATATGTTGAAAAAGCTTTAAGAAGTATAAATGTTAATCCTAGTGATATAGATATTATATTAATTACTCATGCTCATATAGATCATGTTAAAGGGTTAAAAGTTTTTTCTAAGAAATATCATCCACTTGTATATATATCAGATAAAATATTAAAAGAAGCAAATTTAGAAATAGAGAATGTTAGTAGTAATGAAATAGTTGATTATGAATCTGATATTAGTATAAAGTCTATAAAATTATCGCACGATGTAACGGATATTAAAGGATATGTAATAGAAGAAGACAATTCTTCTGTTGTATATATTACTGATACTGGATATATTAATGAAAAAAATTTTGATAAAATTAAAAATAAAAGTGTATATGTATTTGAAAGTAATCACGATGTTGAAAAATTGATGAATAATTCTAATTATCCACATCATACAAAGATCAGAATATTAAGTGATAAGGGACATTTATCAAATGTAGATTCTGCATATTATTTAACAAAATTGATAGGGAATAATACAAAATGTGTTATTCTTGCTCACTTGAGTGAACAAAACAATACTGATGAATTAGCGCTTAATGCATTAAAAAAATCTTTAACAAAAAAGAATATAAAATTAAATAAAGTATTGGTAGCGCATCAAAATGAATTAACGGAGAAAATAAATATATGATAAAAGTATTATGTGTAGGTAAAATAAAAGAAAAGTTTTTAAAAGATGCTATAGATGAATACAGTAAAAGAATTAGTAAGTATACTAAATTCAGCATAATAGAAGTAAACGATTATAATCTGTATGATGATGCAACTAATAAAGAGAAAGAAGCAAAAGAATTAGAAAAATACATAGATAAAAGAGATTACATAATTTGCTTATCTATTGATGGTGAGCAAGTTAATAGTGTTGAGTTATCAAAAAAAATAGATGGTATTTTTAATAATTATCCAAATATAACATTTATAATAGGCGGTTCTAATGGGATTGCTGATAGTATAGTTAATATTTGTAACTATAAACTTTCTTTTTCAAAATTAACTTTTCCGCATCAATTGTTTAGAGTAATGTTATTAGAACAGATATATAGATCATTTAAGATTATTAACAATGAAACATATCATAAATGATATGTTTTTTTTGTGAAAATTATTGATTTATTTGACTATTTATAATAGAATAAGTCTAGGTGATTTAAGTGGATACTGTATTTAACTTTATAAGAAGTTTAAATATTGATAATAAAACGGTAGTAATAGGATTAAGCGGTGGCCCAGATTCTATGTTTTTGTCGTATCTTTTATTACAATTACGTGAAGAATTAAATATAAAAATAGTTGCAGCACATGTACATCATAATTTGAGACAAGAGAGTGATAGTGAGGCATTATTTGTAAAAGAGTACTGTGATAATAATAATATAATTTTTGAAATGATGAAAATAGAAAAATATCCGGATAATAAGTTTAGTGAAGATAAAGCTCGTGAAATTCGATATGACTTTTTTAAAAATATAATTAATAAATATAATGCTGACATTCTGTTTACAGCTCATCATGCAGATGATCTAATGGAGACTATTTTAATGCGTTTAACACGTGGATCTACTTTAAAAGGATATGCAGGATTTGAATGTATATCTATGGATAAAGGTTATAAAATCGCAAAACCATTAATATTTTTGCAAAAGACTGATATATTAAAATATTTAAAGCAATTTAATATACATTATGTAATAGATATGTCAAATAAATCAAATCATTATACTAGAAATAGATATAGAAATTATATTTTACCTAAATTAAAAGAAGAGAATCCACAAGTCCATAAAAAGTTTATTAAATATAGTAATCGATTATTAGAAGCAAATGAATATATTATAAAACAAACTAAGCTAATTTATGATGATGTAGTTTCAAATAATGAAATAGATATAATTAAATTTAATAGTCTTGATAATATAATCAAGATTACTTTATTAGAAATGTATTTAAAAGAAATTTATAAAGATAATATCATTGCTATAAATAATAAGCATATTGATTTAATTTTTGATAGTATAAATAAAACTAATACAATGATAAATTTACCTTTAAATAAGATTTTAAAAGTTGAATATGATAAACTAAAAGTTTTTGATTATATAAATACTACACAGTATGAATATATTTTAGATAAAAATATTATACTAGATAGTGGTAAAATAATTTATAAAAAGGAAGATACTGACACAACTAATTATACAATTTATTTAAATTCAAAAGAATTGTCTTTACCACTTTATGTTAGAAATAGACGAAAAAATGATAAAATGGTGGTAAAAAACATGAGTGGACACAAAAAAATTAATGATATTTTTACTGATTCAAAAGTCCCAGCTGAGGAAAGGCCTTTATATCCTATTGTTGTAGATAATAACAATACTATAATTTGGATACCTGGTATAAAAAAATCAAATTTTGATAAAAAAAATAAAGGAAAGTATGATATAATATTAAAGTACATAAAAAAGGAGGATAAGTATGAATAAAAAGACAGTTAAACGTAGTTTGACTTCATATGCATTGTTGATATTACTTTTAGTTGGTATATTTTATTTTATGAATATATTAAATATTAAAGTTAATAATTTAACTTATAGTGAGTTTATAGATGCATTAGAATCAGACAAAATTACTGAGTTAAATATAACTCAAAATAGTAGTAAGGGATTATATAATCTTACTGGTAAGTTGAAAGGATATGCTGAAAAAGAAACTTTTAGTGCATCAGCAACACTTACTGATGAGGTTATTAAAAAAATATACGAAGAAAAGGATAAACAAGATTTTAAGATTACTGTAAGTAAAGACCCTGGTAGTAGTTATCTTTTATTATTTTTAGTAAATGTATTGCCTATCATATTAATAGTGGGTGTTGGATATATTTTTATATCAAAACAACTAGGTGCTAATAATAAATCTATGGATTTTGGTAGAAGTAGAGCAAGACTTAATAGTGATAATGATAAAGTAAAATTTGATAAAGTTGCTGGTCTTACTGAAGAAAAAGAAGAAGTACAGGAACTTATTGACTTTTTGAAGGAACCTTCTAAATTTAAAAAAATGGGTGCTAGAATACCTAAAGGTGTTTTATTAGTTGGTCCTCCAGGTACTGGAAAAACATTGCTTGCTAAGGCTGTTGCTGGAGAAGCTAATGTACCATTTTATTTTATAAGTGGTTCTGATTTTGTTGAGTTGTTTGTAGGTGTAGGAGCATCTCGTGTTAGAGATATGTTTAGACAAGCAAAACAAAACGCACCTTGTTTAATATTTATAGATGAAATAGATGCAGTTGGTAGACAAAGAGGTACAGGTTTAGGTGGCGGACACGATGAACGTGAACAAACTTTAAACCAATTATTAACCGAGATGGACGGATTTGGAGCAAATGAAGGTATTATTGTAATAGCTGCTACGAATAGGCCCGATGTTTTGGACCCTGCTTTGCTTAGACCTGGAAGATTTGATAGACAAATTACAGTTAATTTGCCTGATGTTAAGGGAAGAGAAGAAATACTTGAAGTTCATGCTAAAGGTAAAACCTTTGCTAAAGGTGTTAAATTAGAAAATATTGCTAAAAGAACTGTTGGATTTAGTGGAGCTGATTTGGAGAACTTACTTAATGAAGCTGCATTACTTACTGTTAGAAGAAATAAAAAAGCAATTACTATGGCAGAAATAGATGAGGCACATGATAGAGTTTTAATGGGTCCTGCTAAAGTAACGAAAAAGTATACTGAGAAAGAAAAGAAAATAGTTGCATACCATGAAGCAGGCCATGCAGTAGTAGGAATTAAATTAGAAGGTGCTAATGAAGTTCAAAAAATTACTATTATACCTCGTGGTCAGGCTGGTGGTTATAATTTAATGCTACCAAAAGAAGAAACATTCTTATCTACTAAGGGTGAATTATTGGATACTATTAGTGGATTATTAGGCGGTAGGGTTGCAGAAGAATTCATGTTTAATGAAGTAACAACAGGTGCTCATAATGACTTTGAAAAGGCTACTAAAATAGCGCGTGCAATGGTTACTGAATATGGTATGAGTGATTTAGGACCTATTCAATTCGAACATCAAGAGTCAAGTGTGTTTTTAGGTAGGGATTATAATAAGAGTCGTAATTTTTCATCACAAGTAGCTTTTGAGATTGATACAAACATTAAGAAAATAATTGATGAGTGCTACGCTAAAACTAAAAAGATTATTGAAGATAATAAGGATTTATTAGATTTGATTGCTAATACATTACTAGAATATGAAACAATTACAAAAGAACAAATAGATTATTTGGTAAAAAATGGGTGTATGCCAGATGAAGATGGTGAAATAGATCAATCTTATCCAATAGCAAGTATGGATGATTTAACATTAGTTGAATTAAAAGAAATAGCTAAAGATGAAGGAATTAAGAACATTTCAAAAATGACAAAAGAGCAATTAATAAAAAAAATAAAAGAAGCTCAAAGTGAAGATAAAGAAGAAAAGGAATTATAATAATATCTTTTCTTTTTTTTTATTATGTGTTAAAATTAATACAGAATAAGAAGGTGAGTTATGTATAATAATGAATTTAAAAATAAATTTGATAACTTTAGTAATACAAGTAGTTATTATGAAAATATGAATTTAGACGATGAATTTAAAGATTTATATGATTCACTAGGGAAAAAATATAAAAAAGTATATAATTATAATAAACTAAGAAACGATAATCATAAAATATATGTATCTATAGACATAAATAAATTTGATATTTTGCCAGAAGAATTTGAACCTCTAGTTAAACCTATAGTTAAATGTTTAATGGATATTAACAGAGAAAATCTATTAACTGAAAATGATTATGAAGCTTATATGCACAACAAGGAATTAAGACAGTGTCTAAAAGATTTAAAAAAATTAGATGATGCAGTTTCTTATTCTGTTAATAAGCTTATTACTATAAATGATAGAAACCAAAAAAAACTTGATATGAATCAAATTACTTGTAAAGAAAAAGATATAATAGAAAATGCATATAAAGAGGTTATTTTAGAATATGCAAATATTGATCTTACTGACATATATAAGGAGTTTGAAAATCAATTAAGAAGAAGAGATAAATTAAGAAACATTTATTCATTAATTTTAAAGTATGACAGCAATTATATAAATAAAAAAAATGAAATTGATTTAAAAGAGTATAATAATAAAATAAAAAAAATAATATTTAATTATAAGTCAAAATTGACGTATTTAAAAGATTTAATAATGGAAAATAGTTCTTATCAAAATAAACTAATATCTTTTGCTTATTATCTTAACAATAAATTAGAATATGATGATACCGATATCTATGATGCTAAAAGATTATATAAATATTTAACTAATAGTAATGAATTAGACAATAAAATATCATCTTTAGAAAATTTGTTTTCTAAAGAAAGATCTGATTATTTAAAAGAAGAAAAATTTGCATATGAAAAAACAGGTAGAAAAAATGCTAGAGTTTCTATTGATTATATTTTAAATAATTATTTGGATGTTTTAAATGAAGAAGGAACAGACTTAATTAATTACTTAAATAGAAGTTTTGATAATTTAGATGTAAAAGATATAGACAATTATATGGAACCAATTGTTGATGGAATATGGGATAAATCTATTACAAATATATATGAATATAATTATAATGATAATTTTATGTTTTTGGTCGTTAACAATATATTTCTTGATGAAGAAGTAGAAACTATTCTATTATCTAATAGTATAATAAATAAAGTAACTGATTATAGTAATTATGAAATAGGCTTTATTTGTGATTATAATAGTAATATATTAAGCATTACTGAAAATGGGGAAATACCTAATGTAATTATTAATGATCTATCAAAATTAAAAACGCCTAAACAATTGGAAGAAGAATTTGTTAATTTTAAAGTGTGCAACAGAATAGCGCTTAATGGATATAAAACAACAATAGCTGCCATGTATTATATTGATAGTGGTAATATAGATGTATATAAAAGGGCTGTCACTATGGCTAATACGTATAATTTGCCACTAATAAAAATAAAGAAGTAATTACTTCTTTATTTTTTTTAATATAGGTAAAACCTTGTTAAATACAAAATATAATAGTTTATTTATTACTAAATCGTATTCGCCGGTAAATTCTAATACTTGACCATTAAATTTTTCTTTAAATATAGTTAAATGATCGTTAAGATTTCCATCTATTCCCCCTAAATTACAATAATGACAGTCGTTTTTACTTGAAAATTTTATTATTTCAAATACTACACCAGTAGAAACTCTCAATTTTGTTAATTCTAAACTATTTCCAGCATATAGATATTCACTTGTTCTAATTCCTTTTTTATTGGAAGGTAAAATCATAAGAGAAGCAGATAAAATCATAGTATTACCATTTTCTTTAAGTAATCTCAATGCATTATTTATTTCTTCTTCTTTTCCATTATTATTTTTTAAAAAGTTAATATATTTATTTAAATCTATTGATCCAAATACAAGATACGCATTTTTGTAATTTTTCATAAGTGTTTCAAAATAATCTTCGTTTCTTAAACTTATTTTTTGCTTTTTTTCTGTATCTTTTAATAATTTTACAAAATCTTTAATTCTAGACCTATCTTGAGTTATTTCAAATGTTATACCCCTTTTTTCGTGAAAGGAACCAATATAATACTTAAATTTACTTTTATATGTACTTAATATTTCTTCTATGCTCATAAGATTTAAATCCTTGTCACAGCATGGAGCAAACATATTAAACTCAGGTTGCCAGTTTTTTCCTATTTCTAGCGATTTAAATACTTTTTTGTATCCTAAATCTTTTAAATTTTTTTCTTTTATTTCATAATTTTTAGTGTAATGATTTATATTCTCTTTTTCTTTAAAAGTATATTGCTTTGAACAAAAATTTGGATCTATTCTAACCATAAACGCTTTGTTTTTAATTGCTAATTGTTTTATATACTTTGTCATTTCATTTAGATCATTTTTATTTGTAAAATCTATTAAATATCCACGAGGAATATAAAAAAGTTTAATACTTTTAAAAGATTTTACTAATATAAGTGCTACTGCAATTAATTTATCATCTTTGTATAAGCCGACGTGAAAATTGTTCCAATTATTTTTTACGTTAGACCAATTGTATTCTTGTAAAATAGGTGCTGCACTATAATTTTCAATAAATTTATCATATTCGTTTTGACTTATATTCTCTTTAAATGTATACATTGTATCACTCTTTTCCTTATTTATTATACCCTAATTATTTATCTTTTACAATTAATTTTCTAATGCTTGTTAAATTTATTAAAAAATAGTATAATTAAAAATAGAGGTGTCATATGAAAAAAAATTCTTTTATGGAGGGCGCTGTAATTGCTACAATAGGTATTATATTAGTAAAAGTTATAGGATTAATATATGTAATACCATTTAATGCATTAGTGGGTGAAACTGGTGGTGCATTATACGGGTATGGTTATAATATATATCAATTATTTTTAGCTATTTCCTCAGCAGGATTTCCATTTGCAATTAGTAAAATAACTAGTGAATATTTAGCTTTAAATAATACAACAGCAGTATATAATACATATAAGATAGCAACTAAATTAATTATTGTTATATCTGTTATAGCGTTTGTTATATTATTTTTATTTGCTCCAAATATAGCTCGATTAATTAAAGGAAATGCTGTAGGAGGAAATAGTATTAATGATATAGCATTTGTTATACGTATTATTTCATTTGCTATTTTAGTTGTACCATTTTTAAGTGTTACAAAAGGTTTTTTACAGGGACATAAATATATAACACCAACTACTATTAGCCAATTAATAGAGCAAATAGTAAGAGTTATTGTTATATTATTAGGAACATATTTAGCTCTTAAAGTGTTTGATTTGGGTATGCGTAATGCAATTGGAATAGCTGTTTTTGGAGCTTTTATTGGTGGATTGGCAGCATTTATATATTTAAGAATAAAAATTAAAAAATCTAATATCTTAAAAAAGGTTAGTTGTGACGATGAAGGTATAAAAAAACAAATAATAAGAAAAATAATTATATATTCTGTACCTTTTATTGTTATAAGTTTAATATATAATTTGTATAATACTGTTGATATGATATTAGTATCAAGGACTATGAATGATATATTAAAAATAGATGCAAATATAACAGAATCTGTTATAAGTGTGTTTACAACATGGGGAATAAAACTTAATAATATTATACTTGCTATTACAACTGGTCTTACTACAAGCTTAATTCCAAATATAGTTAGTAGTTATACATCAGGTAATAAAAAGGATGTTAATAATAAATTTAATGCATCACTTCAATGTATATTGTTATTAATAGTACCTGCTACAATATTTTTATCACTTTTAGTACAGCCTGTATGGACTTTATTTTATGGTAAGAGTGTATATGGCCCTATAGTATACAAGGCTTTTGTATTTACCGCACTTTTTGGAGGACTTCATTCAGTTGTTGTAAATACATTACAAGGTTTAAGCAAGTATAGGTTAGTAATAACTAGTGTTTTAATTGGACTTTTAATTAATACAGTGCTTGATGTACCGTTTATGCTACTGGTAAATAAATTTGGTATGGAACCAAGCTGGGGAGCTATATATGCAGCTATAATAGGCTATAGTGTGTCAATGATTATATCTCTTTCTGTTCTAAAAAATAAATATAAATTTGATTTCAATGATACTATTAAGAGAATTCCTTCTTATATACTAACTTGGATAGTTTTTATATTTATAATTTTGTTATTAAAATTATTTATACCAACATATTTGACATCTAGATTAATACAAATTCCTATTTTGTTATTATATGGTGCTGTTAGCTTTGCTATATATCTTGCATTAAATTATTATATGGGAAATTTATATTTGTTTAATGAGTTAAGGAGGAGAAATAATGATAGTAGGAATAGCCAGTGATCATCATGGAGTAGAAACAAAAAAAGAACTAATGAAATTTTTAAATGAATTGGGATATACAGTACTCGATTATGGAACTAAAGATAGTACTCCAGTCGATTATCCAGACTTTGCTTTTAAAGTAGGTGAAGCTGTAGCAAGTAAACGACTAGATTTTGGGGTTCTTATATGCAATACTGGAATAGGTATGTCAATTGCGTGCAATAAGGTACATAATGTTAGGTGTGCACATGTTTCAAATGTATATGAAGCTGAAATGACTAGATTAGATAATGATTCAAATGTAATTGCTATAAGTGCTAAAATAGATATAGAACAAATGAAAAATATAGTAAATAAATTTTTATCTACTGAATATAAATATGTAGAGCGTCATCAAAGACGAATAGATAAGATAAACAATTATGGCAGTTAAAGCAATCTTATATGCAATATTATTACCATTTACTATATGGGCATTAGAAGGTTTAAACATAAATAAATTTTTTAAACCTTCTAGAATAGTTCAAGCACGAATTATTTATATGCTCGTTTGTATATCTATTTCATATTTAGTAGTGAATTTTTTATATGACTTTTATATTAGTTGTCAAATAATTAAGTAGTATGTTTTTTTAAGGAGATGATATCTTGATAAAAAAATTACTACTTTTTTCTTTAATTGTTATATTTATACCAGTAATAATAATAACTCTTTTTGTAAAAAATGATCAAATTAAATTCCATTTTTCATCTAATAGTATAATTAGAGTTTTAAGAACAGATACTAATAAAATAGATAGAGTTCCAATCGAGACATATGTTACCGGTGTTTTAGCTGGTGAAATGCCTGTTGAGTTTGATATTGAAGCATTAAAAGCTCAAGCTGTAGCAGCTAGGACTTATGTTATGAGACAAGTTCAATCTAGTAAAAATAAGGATTATGATGTTGTAGATACAGTTTTAAATCAAGTGTATTTAGATGAAGAACACTTACAGTCAGTTTGGAGCGAAAATTATTCCTCAAATATTAATAAAATTAAAACTGCTGTGGTTGAAACTAAAGGTGAATATTTATCATATAATGGTCAAATAGTAGAGGCTTTGTTTTTTTCTACCAGTAGTGGTTATACAGAAAATAGTGAAGAGATTTTTAAAAATAAAGTAGAATATTTAAGAAGTGTTAAAAGTGATTGGGATAAAATATCTAAGTATTATAATTATACTGTAAGTTTTAATAGAAAAGAATTTTTTAATTTACTAAATCTTAATTATAGTGATAAATTAAATGTAGAAATATTATCAAAAACTTCTACTGGTCGACCAAAAGAAGTTAAAATTAATGGTGTTTCTTTAACTGCAAAAGAAATATGTTCAAAATTAAAATTAAGATCAACTTATTTTGAAATAATTGATGATAATGAAAAAATTATTATTAAGACAAAAGGATATGGTCATGGAGTTGGTATGAGTCAATATGGAGCCGAAGGAATGGCTCGTGAAGGATATACATATAAAGAAATATTAAACTATTATTATAAAGGAACTGAAATAAAAAAGTTTAATTAATGTATAAAAAATATAAAATTGTAAAAACTCATTAATGAGGTGATTAAATGCAAAGAAGATTGAAAAAATCTGTGACTTATGTTCTATATGGATTATCATTTAGTTTACTTGTATTAGGTGTGTTTTTACTTTTAACTGTACAAAGTGGTTTAACTAAATCCAAATTTGATTATGTTTCTAAAGGTATTTTTGATAATGAAGATTCTATTAAGGTAATATCAAAAGATGATAAAATTATCAAACCTTATAGTGATTCTACAGTTAAAATGGTAAAATCATTTTATGATTACAAGGCTGAGGCAAAGGATCAAGAAAACAGTATATTATACTATGAAAACACATACATGCAGTCAACAGGTGTATCATATTCTAATGGTAAATCATTTGATGTAATTGCTATACTATCAGGTACTGTAAAGGAAGTTAAAACTGATGAAACAGTAGGAAATAGTATTACTATAGAGCATGAAAATGGAATTACCAGTGTATATCAAAGTATAACTGATATTACATTAAAAAAGGGTGATACAGTAGCGCAAGGGGATAAAATAGGAACTTCCTCTACTTCGTTAATATCTACAGATTTAGATAATCATTTATATTTTGAACTAATAATTAAGGGAACATGTGTAAATCCAGAAAATTATTATGAAAAATCAGTAAGTGAAGTATAATTCACTTACTTTTTATATATAATAAAACAGAGGTGTTTATGAATTTAAATATAATTAATCGAGTTTTGAGGGAAGCTGAATATATGATAGAGACTGATAAAACAGTACGTGAAATCGCAACTGATTTTAATGTTTCTAAAAGTACTGTACATAAAGATTTACATGAGAGATTAGCTTTTATTAATTATGAGAAATTTGAACAAATAGATAGTATATTAAGATACCACTCAGATATTAGACATATTAGGGGTGGTGAATCTACTAAAAAAAAGTATAAAAAATTTTCCTGATTTTACCAAACACAGATTAATTTATGATATAATTGTAAAAGGATGGAGGAATTAACATGTTCGCAAAGGATATAGGAATAGATTTAGGAACTGCTAATATATTAATCTATATAAAGGGTCAAGGTATAGTATTAAATGAGCCTAGTATAGTTGCAATAGATTCAGATACAAAAAAAATCTTAGCTGTAGGTACTCAGGCAAAAGAAATGTTAGGCAGAACACCAGGTAAAGTACAAGCAATTAGACCTATGAAAGACGGCGTAATCGCGGATTTTGAGATAACTGAAATGATGTTAAACAACTTTATAAAAAAGGTAAATGGAAAGAGCTTTTTATCACGCCCTAGAATATTGATTTGTTGTCCTTCAAATATAACTCAAGTAGAGAAGAATGCTATTAAGGAAGCTGCTGAACGTACGGGAGCTAGAAAAGTGTTTTTGGAAGAAGAACCCAAAGTTGCTGCTATAGGTGCAGGACTTGATATATCAAAACCAAGTGGAAATATGGTTATAGATATAGGTGGTGGAACAACTGATATAGCTATTTTATCTTTAGGTGATATAGTAACTAGTGAATCTATAAAAGTTGCCGGTAATACATTTGATACTGATATTATAAAATATATTAAAGATAAATATAAATTGCTTATAGGAGATAGAACAGCAGAAGAAATTAAGTTTGAAATTGGATCTGTTTATCCCGAAGGTAAAAATGATAAGATGGAAGTAAAAGGAAGGGATTTAGTTACTGGACTTCCACATACTATTACTATTTGTAGTGATGAAGTGGAAGAGGCATTGAGAGAGTCAGTATATACAATAATTCATTCAGCTAAAAATGTATTAGAAAAAACTCCACCAGAGTTATCTGCTGATATAATTGATAAAGGTGTAGTTGTAACAGGCGGTGGTGCACTTATTCATGGATTTGATAGTTTATTATCTCATGAACTAAAAGTTCCAGTATTTATTGCAGAATCTCCACTTACTTGTGTAGTTGAAGGTACTGGTGTGCTACTTGATAATATACATTTAGTAGAAGGAAAATAAAAATAACCAAATGGTTATTTTTTTAATTTTTTATTTATTTCACTGGTATTTTTGCATATTTTAATTAGTAAAATAGATAATTCATAAGCAATTCTTAATGCTATATTTCCTATTACTAAAACGCAAATGAATGATATAACACTTACACCTATTAATCCAAACGAGAAAAGTGTTATATATATAGCTAGTACTAAATACGTTATTTTAAGAATGTCTTCAACTATTAAAGTTTTAAAATTCAAAAAACTATGTAATTTAGCTATCACACCATTATATTCTTTATCGCTTTTCAAAAATAAAAAGTAAAGTGTTATTCCACATATTAAAGCTATTATGAGTGATATAAATGTCCAAATAGCTACACCAGTAAAAATATTAGTAGCATAATAAGTATTATAGTCTGTATACATAACTTACCTCCTACTAAAATTATAGCACACTTTTAAAAATTAAACACTATTTTTATATTTATTTGTATAATAGTTTTTAAGCTCTTTAAATCTTGTAAAATGAACAATTTCTCTTTGTCTTAAAAATGATAATGGCGCTAAAAGTGATGGATCATTAGTTAAATCCATTAGGTTTTCGTATGTTGCTCTTGCTTTTTCTTCTGCAGCCATATCTTCAGTTAAGTCTGCATCCCAATCTCCTGTAGTAGCAAAATACGCTGCTGTAAAAGGAACTCCGTTAGCATCGCAAGGAAATAATGCTCTTTTATGTTCTACATAATAAGCAGTCAGACCATTTTGCTTTAGTTCATCAACAGATGCATCTTTCATAAGCTGATATACCATTGTAGCTATCATTTCTACATGAGCTAATTCTTCAGTTCCAATATCATTTAATAAGGAATAACCTTTCTCATCTGGCATAGTATATCTTTGATTTAAATACCTCATAGCGGCTGCAAATTCTCCATTAGCTCCTCCATACTGTTCTAATAATGCTTTTGCCATTTTTAAATCCTTGTTTTGAATATTTATTGGATATTCTAATTTCTTTTCATATTTCCACATATTAACCTCCTATGATTCCCATGGCCATGGCATATTATTCCAAGCCCATGGTGTAGTATTTAAAGCCTCACTATTTAAAGTTAGCGGCCCATACTTACTTTCATATACGCTTTGTAATCTTTCTTTTTCTGATCTAAATTGATTATATAAATTGATCATATCAGTATCATTAGAATAAATATCGAGATACAAATCTAAATCAATCATCGCAAAACCTAAAGAATTAATTTTTGTTAAAATTTCAGCCTGTTCATTCATAGGCTTAATTTCGAAAGGTTCTTTTATCTTATAAGAGTCATATAAATTTTTAAACATATTTCCTCGTATAAAACCATTATAAACATCATACAAATTATCAGTAGTACTTTTTACTTCTTTATTATCATACATATTTTTAAAATTTATAAAATTTGGGTAGTTATTCATAAAATCCTCCTCGATTTATACTATGATTTGGGCTAAGTTGTGTATAGGCATGCGTCTAATTTAAATAATATTATAAAAAAATGTAGACAAAACAAATAAAATTTGTTAAAATATATTTCGTAAGTCAAATGTGGCTTATATGGCGAGTATGGTGAAGGGGTTAACACGGTGGATTGTGGTTCCATTATGCTAGGGTTCGAATCCCTATACTCGCCCCATTTTGGTAATTAACAGTTATACTGTTTTTTTATGAAAAAAATACTTTAAATTTTAAAGTATTTTTTGTTTTTTAGTAAGCAGATGCTTCTACAATTTTAAAAGTTGCATTTTTAAGTAAGTCTACTTTTTCGTCTTGAACTAAATTAAAAATTTCAAAATCTTGAGTCTGACCAGCTGTTAAGTCATTTGCATAGACATAATCATCTTCTATTCTTTTACCATCTGCATCAACTGCTTCAATATGAATAGAATATGATTTTTTGCTGTCAGTAGTATTTTTTACTGTTACAACAAGTTTAGTATTAGTAAAACCGTATTCATCAGTTGTGGCTATAAAATCGCCTAAAGTTATGTCGACATCTTTATTTAGTACTTCTTCTGTATTATCACCAGTTATTTTGTCAATTTCTTTTGATACTTCATCTATGGCATTAGAAGCTGCTTGCTGCATTAGTAATGTAATAGAAATGGCTGCAATACCGAGAATAATACTGGCAATAGTTTTACCTTTAGTTTCCTTTTTTATTAATGCTATAATTCCAAATATTAATGCAAATATTCCTATTACGAAGGCAGCATTATTAATTATAGGAATAAATGATAGCGCAGTACCTATAATTCCAAGAATTAATCCAGCGGTAGCTAAACCACTTTTTTTATTTACTGTAGCATTTGACATATATTCACACTCCTTTCAATTACTATTATAGCATAAAACAGGACCTGTGAGTACCCCTAAACAGGACTTTCTTGTTCCCGGACATAAAAAGCCATAAATAGGACAATATATATAGGGGTGATATGTCATGGCTACATTTAAGCGTGAATTTGATTTTGATGAAAATATAATGGTTAAGATATCTTTAAATATTAAAAAGTATAGAAAACTTGCTAATATTACTCAGGAGCAATTGGCGGTAGATGTTGGAAAATCTTATGATTTTATTAGAAGATTAGAATATAAGAAAGGTGCAATTGGTTGCTCGATTGATACTTTGTATAAAATATCTGTAGTACTTGGAGTTTCTATGGACAAATTTTTTGAATAGTATTATATTTTTGAATATAGTTTTTATTATTTGTACTATATATATTGGTGATATAATGATAAACAAATCTATTTGGAGTAGTACTGTTAAAAATAGTAAAAAAGACGTATTAAAAAGTGATATTAATACTGAAACACTTATTATAGGGTGTGGAATATCTGGAATGTCAATAGGAATAGAATTACACGAAAAAGACGTTGATTTTACAATGGTAGAAATGAATGAAGTTGGTAGTGGTACAACAGGTAAATCCACGGGTAAACTTACGTATGCACAAGGATCTATTTATAATAAAATAATTAATAATTATGGTATTGATACAGCGTTTAAGTATTATAAATCACAAACAGTTGCTATTAAAAGAGTAGAGAGTATTATAAAAAAGTATAATATTGATTGTGATTTTGAAAGAGTAAATAGCTGTATATTTACTAATAATACAAAGGACATAAAAATTATCAAGAAAGAAGAAGATTTTTATAATAGGTTTAACATTAAGTATAAAGTTATTAATAAACTTCCTAATAATTATCCTGTTGTATATGGTATTATGCTTTATAATACAGCTATTTTTAATCCTTTAAAATATGTTTATTCTTTAAAAAAAATTATTAAAAAAAATCACAAAGTATATGAAAATACAAAGGTTCTTTATATAGATAAGTGTAACAATAATTATTGTGTGCATACTAATAAAGGAAATATTACATGTAGTAGAATAGTAGTAGCAACTCACTATCCTTTTTTTATAGTACCTGCTTTTATACCTCTTAAAACACATATTGAAAGATCATATGTTTTATCATCAAAAATAAAGGTTGATAAACTATCATCTATTACAGCACTTAAGCCAACTATTTCAATGAGAAGTTATAAAGATAATTTACTATTTTCTTCTAATTCACATGGCAATTTTTATATAAATTATAAAAAACAATTTTCTGAATTAGAGGATAAATTTAAGTGTTATTTCAATGAAAAATACGATTATATGTGGAGTACACATGATGTTATGAGTAATGATTCCATTCCATATATTGATAAAATTAATGATACAATGTATATTTCTACCGCATTTAATAAGTGGGGAATGACTAATGGTGTTTTGTCTGGAATGATTATATCTGACTATATAACTAATAGTAAAAATAATTATTCTCATATTTTTAGTTTAAATAGACCATTTAGTTTAAATAGATCTATAAATGCTATTAAGAATAATTTGGTTACTGGTTGTACATTTGTAAAAAATAAATTAGTTAAGAATCATAGTTTTTATGAATATGCAGAAGTGGTTAAAGAAAATGGCATGGATGTAGGTGTATATCATGGAAAGGATAAAGATTATAAAGTTAAAAATATTTGTCCACATATGAAGTGCTCACTAGTGTTTAATGAAATCGAAAAAACGTGGGAGTGTCCATGTCATGGTTCAAGTTTTGATATAGAAGGTAATGTGTTAACTGGTCCAAGTACTTATAGTATAAAGTTAGATAAATAAGTTTTTAACATTGTTAAAAAGGTAAAAATGTTATATAATAGTTTTAGAAGAATAGAGGGATAGTATGGAAAGAATATTAACTAATGAGGAAGTAGTCGCGCTTGATGCATATTTTAGGGCTAGTAATTATTTAGCTGTAGGGCAATTATATTTACTTTCTAATCCATTGCTTTTAAGACCTCTTGACAAAGATGATATAAAGAAAAAAATAGTCGGACATTGGGGTACTGTTCCTGGGCAAAATTTTATATATACTCATTTAAACAGAATAATAAAAAAGTATAATTTAAATATGATGTTAGTAGTTGGCCCTGGTCATGGGGGAAATGCTTGTGTATCTCAAACTTATTTAGAAGGTAGCTATACAGAAGTTTATCCAAACATAACTCAAGATATAGAAGGAATGCAAAAGTTATTCAAGCAATTTTCTTTTCCAGGTGGTGTATCAAGTCATGTTGCTCCTGAAACACCTGGAAGCATAAATGAAGGTGGGGAATTAGGATATAGTTTAATGCATGCATATGGTGCAGTATTAGACAACCCCGATTTAATAGTTCCGTGTATAATAGGTGATGGTGAAGCAGAAACTGGTCCGCTTTCTACTTCATGGAACATAAACAAACTTATTAATCCAAAAAAAGATGGTATAGTTTTACCTATTCTTCATTTAAATGGATATAAAATATCTAATCCAACTATATTATCACGTATTTCAACTTCTGAATTAAAGTTTTATTTATATGGTTGCGGTTATTTACCTATATTTGTAGAAATTAATTCCAATACTGAACCAATTGAATATCACAATGCTATGGCTAAAGCTATGGATGAATGTGTGTCTATGATTAAGCTCATAAAAAATAGTGATAGTACAAAAAGACCTATTTATCCTATGATAGTTTTAAAAACTCCTAAAGGGTGGACTGGACCAAAGAAAGTATTAGATAAGCAAATAGAAGGAACTTTTAGAGCACATCAAGTTCCAATTACTATTAATAATGAAAGTGATGTTAGGGCACTTGAAAATTGGCTTAGAAGTTATAAGCCAGAGGATTTGTTTAATGTAGATGGAACATTTAAGGATGTTTTAAAAATTCTTGTTCCGCCTAAAGAATTAAGAATGGGTAGCAATAAAAATTCTAATGGAGGATTATTGCTTAAAGAGTTAAATGTTCCTAATTTTAGAAAGTATGAAATAAATGTTCCATATCCTGGAAGTGTTATAAAACAAGACATGATGGAACTTGGTAATTTTATTAGAGATATAATCAGCAATAATCCAAATAACTTTAGAGTATTTGGCCCTGATGAGGCTTTGTCTAATAGATTAAATCATATTTTTGAAGATACAAATAGGCAATTTAACGCCGAAAGAAAAGATAATGATGAATTTTTGAGTGATGATGGTAGAGTAATTGATTCTTATCTATCAGAACATGTTTGTGAAGGAATGTTAGAGGGATATATTCTTACTGGTAGACATGGCGTTTTTGATTCGTATGAAGCATTTGTTAGAGTAATTGATTCTATGATGAGTCAACATGCAAAATGGTTGAAAGTGTCTAATGAATTAGATTGGAGAAAACCTATAAGCTCATTAAATTATTTACTTACTTCGCATGTTTGGCAACAAGATCATAATGGTTATACACATCAAGATCCAGGCTTTTTAAATCATGTTATTACAAAAAAAGCTGATATTTCACGAGTATATTTACCAGCTGATACTAATTGTTTACTATCAGTATTTGATCATTGTATAAGAAGTAAAAACTATATTAATATTATTATAGCTTCTAAACATCCAAGAGAACAATGGTTAACAATGGATGAAGCTATAGAACATTGTAAGCAAGGCGTAGGAATATGGAACTTTGCATCTAATGATAATGGTGATCCCGATTTAGTAATGGTTGGATGCGGTGATACGCCTACTTTGGAGTCTATAGCTGCTATTTCTATATTGAACAAGATATATCCTAGTTTAAAAATTAGATTTATAAATGTGGTTGATTTAATGAGATTACAATCAGATAAAGTTCATCCTCATGGATTAAGTAATGAGGCATATGATAATTTATTTACAAAAGATAAACCAATAATATTTAATTTTCATGGATATCCAAATTTAATTCATGAATTGACATATAATAGGACTAATCAAAATTTACATGTTCATGGTTATATAGAAGAAGGAACTATTACAACTCCATTTGATATGCGTGTACAAAATAAAATAGATAGATTTTCCTTGATTAAGGATGCCTTAAAATATTTAGATTTAAAGAATAAAAATATAGTTGATAAATGGTGTGATGACATGTTAGAATATCACAAAAGGTATATAAAAGAATATGGTATTGACATGGAATCTGTAAGGAATTGGAAATGGCAATGATTTTGTAAATATATTACTTATTATTACTTTTATATTAACTTTTTAAATAATGAAAATATTATAACTTATATTTAAAATAAAAAAAGTGTAAATTATTTACACTTTTTAATTATTATGTGATAAAATACTATTGGTGATTTGATGAAGCGTGTGGCAATTATTACTGGATGTGCTAAAGGAATAGGAAAAGAAATCGCACTATCTTTAGCTCGTGATGGATATGACATTGTAGGTACATATAATTCTAGTGATATTTCGTCTGTTCAAAGAAGAATTAATTCAATTGGAGTAAAAGGTACATTTTATAAGCTTGATTTGCGTGATTTAAATTCTATAGAAAAATTTTATAATGAGGTCAGCACTAAATATTCTCATATAGATATTCTCGTTAATAATGCGGCTTTAAGTATTGATAATGAGATTGAATATAAAACAAAAGATGAGTTTATGAATGTGTTAGAGGTGAATTTGGTTGCGCCATTTTTACTTGTCAAAAAATTTAAAAATATAATGGATCAAGGTATTGTTATAAATATTTCTAGTACTGATGGTATTGATACTTATCAAAGTCTTAATATTGATTACTCTGCATCTAAGGCAGGGTTGATTAATTTAACTAAGTCATTAAGCTTAGCTATTTCAAATATTAAATTTTATGTTATATGTCCAAATTGGGTATCTACGGAAAGTGTTATGGAAATGAATCCGGAATATTTAGAAAAGGAAATGAATCGTATTGGACAATATAAATTAATTGATCCTAAAGAGGTTGCTTTAAAAATACTATTTTTAATAGATAGTGACTATAAAAGTGGTAGTGTAATAGTTATGGAGGGATAAATATGTTAGATGTATTAAATGAATATGAAAAAGATTTAGTTGATATATACAAGGATGTCGATGAAGTGTGTCTTTATAATAGTAATAAAGTTTTAGAATCTTTTAAGTTAAATAAATTATCAGAGGTGCATTTTAATACAACCACTGGATATGGATATTCGGATATAGGTAGAGATAAGATCGAAAGTATTTATGCGACAATTTTTAAAAGTCAATCAGCTTTAGTAAGAAGTCAACTTATTAGTGGGACTCATGCCTTAACGGTAGCACTTTTTGGTATATTGAGACCGAATGATACGATGTTATGTGTAAGTGGAACTCCGTATGATACGTTGCACGAGGTTATTGGACTTAAAAAAAATAATTCATCATTAATGAGTTTTGGCATTAATTATGAACAAATTGACTTAGTAAATAATGATTTTGATTATGATATGATTATTGAAAGATTAAAAAAGTCTTCTGTTAAGTTGCTATATGTACAAAGATCAAAAGGTTATTCAACAAGAAAGAGTATTACAATTGATAAATTAGAAAAACTTATAGATTGTGTTAAAAAAATAGATAACTCTATAATTATAATGATAGATAATTGTTATTGTGAGTTTGTAAATAAAAAAGAGCCAATAGAAATAGGTGCTAATGTATGCGTTGGGTCTTTGATTAAAAATTTGGGAGGTTGTATAGCTAGAAGTGGTGCTTATATAGTAGGAGATTCTGATTTAATAGATTTAATAAGTGAAAGGCTTACCGTTCCCGGAGAAGGTAAAGAAATAGGTCCATCTATGAATATGAATAGAGAAATATTGATGGGATTATTTAATGCACCTAATGTAGTAAGATCAGCATTAAAAACTGCAATTTTAACAAGCTATACATTAGAAAAGCTCGGATATGAAGTTGAGCCTAAATATAATGATATTAGAGCTGATATAGTACAAAATATTATATTTAATAATAGTGAAGATTTAATTAAGTACTGCCAGGGTATACAAGAGGGGTCTCCTGTAGATAGTTTTTCTATACCAACACCATGGGATATGCCTGGTTATAGTGATAAAGTTATAATGGCTGCAGGTACATTTACAAATGGAAGTTCAATAGAACTTTCATGTGATGGTCCAATTAGAAAACCTTATATAGCATATCAGCAGGGATCATTTACATACGAATATGGAAAGCTTGGATTAAGTTATGCGATTGATAGATTAAAAAAGAACGTTTAAAACGTTCTTTTTGCATTATTTTCTGCTTCTTTTATTCTTTTAGCAGTATTAGGATTTACATCATTAATATCTTCAAGTAAAAACTTGAGAAGTTTTTTATAATCTTCAATAGAAGTGTTTGTATGTCTAGTAATATCTTTAGCATCAGTTATTTGTTTATTTGTTAATTTAAGTGTATCAATTGCAATTTTTTTAACTTCTTGTTCATTTAACTTTGCTGAATCAATATGTTTAACAAGAGTATATTTAGTCGCATTTTTAGGTTCCATTATTATTTTACACTTTCTAGCTCTATTTAAAAATACTTTAACATAATATACTTCTTGAGAGTTTTCTTCTGTCGCGAAAAAATCATAATCGGGTTTATATTTACTAGAAACATCATGCCTTTTTAAAAAAGATACTATATCATGTTTTCTTTCATGTGCCTCAGGAATTGTAGTTTTTTGATATTCTGTTTTTATATTTGCATCATTATCTATTTCATTAGATTCAAATCGAATTCTTTCTTTATATTTATAATCTTCCATGATACTTTTTTGTAATTTAGTCCAATAAAGATATTGCTTAATTTTATTTAATGATGTAAGCATTTCATTTACAAACATATTTTCTTTTTCGTTACTATTTTTAATAAATTTCCTTTCATTTAGCGGTAATTTACTTAATGCTGAAAAATAATGTTCATCATATCTTTTTCTAATATCATATAAAAAATCTTTTTCTTTTATAAATATAGCCTTTTGGACTGTGAAATGTTGCTGATCTTGTTTTATAACGTATACTTGTTTTTTTATTGGATTTAAAATGCTTAAACATGCTTCGTAATTGTCATTAAACAGTATTAATATATTTTCTAATCTAAAATTATCATAACTTTTATTATAGCCTATAATGTTCCAAATAATTTCATACATTATATCTGGCAAAGAAAGTGTGTTTATACTAATTGATTTATAAGGATATTCAATATCACGCGCATATTTTTCTATTTCTTCTAAAAAACTATTCATATAATCACCAAAAGTATTATAACATTCTTATTCTTTTTTTACAATGTGTGTTATAATTAATTAGGTGGATTTATGAAAAAGAAATTAGATATTTTGTATGAAGATAAGTATATGATAATTGTTAACAAGCCTTCTGGATTACTTACTGTATCTACAAACAAGGAAAAAGAAAGAACGCTTTTTCACTATGTATATGAGTATCTGAAGTCAAAAAACAAAAATAATAAAGTATTTATTGTTCATAGATTAGATAAAGATACTTCGGGAATAGTTGTATTTGCTAAAGATATAAGTACGAAATTTTATTTACAAGAAAATTGGACTGAGGTTAACAGAGGATATGCTGCTTTAGTTCATGGCAGTGTAAAAAATAAAGGTGTTTTAAAAAGTTATTTAATGGAGACAAAAACCTTACATACGTATGCAGTTAAGGATACTAAGGGTAAGCTTGCAATATTGGAATATGAGAAAATACTTGAAAGCAATAATTATTCTTTGATTTCAATTAATTTAAAAACTGGTAGAAAAAATCAAATAAGGGTTCAATTTAGTGATATTAATCATCCTATAGTAGGAGATTCAAAATATGGTAAAAAGGATGGTGTAAGGAGATTGTGTTTACATGCAAATTATATATGTTTTACTCATCCTAAAAGTAATAGTAAGGTAGAGCTTGATATAGATATTCCTGATTTGTTTATTAAATTAATAGACAAAAAAGTGTAAATGAACAATAAAATAGATTGAAAAATAATAGTTTTATTGTTATAATAATTGTATATAGGTAGGTGAATAAAATGGGGTTTAAAATAATTAATAATGGTGAAGAAATAAATTGTAAAATTGTTATGACTTTTAGAGATGAAGAGAACAATATAAATTATATAGTTTATCAAGATGGAACAAAAGACTTAGAGGGTAAATTAGAAAATTATGCTTCTAGATTTATACTTGAAGATGGTAACTATGTTTTGAAAAGTATAGAAGAAGAATATGAATGGGCGCTTGTTGATGCTATGTTAGAAAAAAAATTTAAAGGAGAAATATAATATGGAATTAGAAAAAAAGATTAAAGTTATAAAATTGAGTGGTGTAAGTCAACTTGTGCTTTCAGAAAATAAAATAAGTAATACTAATATTGATTATATTGGAAGTTATAATAATCTTACTAACGAAGGAAATGACGAGATTTCAAGAGTTTTAGATGAAATAAGTAAAGTTTTAGAAGGAAAGACAGTAAAGGGCACTTTTAATATAGAAGGGAATAATTTAGTTTTTAGAATGCCAAATATTTCTGTAAGAAAAGGTTTTGTTGTTGACAATCCTGCTTTATCTGATGAAAATATTCATTATACTCCTGCTAATAATGATTATACAACTAAGATAGTTATTAGTGATTTTGATCAAATTATTAATGGTTATAAGGCTTCTGAATTATATGGAATGGATGCATCTTCACAAAGAAAATTGGTTAGTTTAATAATGACTGCTAATAATGATATTCAAAGAAGAGTTAAACCTGAAAAAGCTAGAGTAAATAGGGTTAATAAGTATGATAAATTAAAAACAACTATTGCTGTTACAGCGGGTGCAGCTGTTATATTGGGTGGCTTTGTTTTAGCTGGACATTATGATCAAGAAGAATTGGAGAATAGATCTGAAATAGCCAAAAGTTATGAGCCTACTACTAGTACGTATGATAGTAATTTGTTAAGAGATGATTATGAGTCAAAAGAAATGAAAGAAGCAGTTCTTGCAGGAGAATCTTATAATCTTGAGTATGATGACAATATAGGCGGTCATTTAAGGCGATGAAAAAAAAGCTTGAACTTAAAACTAGTACGGTTTTATTTATAGGTTTATTGCTTGTTTGTACTGGTATTTTTATGATTAGTTCAGAATATTTAGTTTCAAAAAGAGAAAAAGCCTTTTCTGAGATGAATATTAAGTTATTTGAATCTGAGATGCCAGAAAATATAGATACATCAAAGACTCCAGAAAATACTGATTCTAATCCAGATACAGGTGATAATACTGAAGAAGAACCAACTGACACAGTTGATACTAAACCAACACCAACTCCTACACCAAGTACGGGTACTGTAAGTTATTTAGGAGTATTAGAGATACCAAAAATAAATTTAAAGAGAGGATTTTTTGATTTAAATTCTAATAGAAATAGAGTATCGAGAAATGTTACTGTTATTAGAGGATCAACTTATCCAGATGAAGAAAATAATAATTTAATTTTAGCTGCCCATTCGGGAAATTGTTCATATTGCTATTTTGATAAATTATACAAACTTAAATTAGGTGATTTGGCATATTTAACTTATGGTGGCAAAAAATATACTTATAAGATTGCAAATATATATACAGTTGAAAAAACAGGTGAGGTGGCAATATTTAGAGATTCTTCTAAAAGTACGTTGACATTAATTACTTGTACTCGCGGTAGTAATCATGAACAATCTGTTTATATTTTAGAATTACAATAAGAAAGAGGTGAAATGGTGAATGATATTACATTAATAGAAAAGATAGGTGTATTATTTAATGTAGTATCTTCTTCACCTCTTTTCTTTTCATTTTCATTGGCTACAATAGTATTTTTAGTTTATTTTATTATAAGTATTATAAAAAATAAAAGAATTAATAAATATGTTTTTATATTCTTTTGTGTACTTGTTTCATTAATTATATTTGTAAATTATAATCAAACCATTTTAAACATACTTGATAATTTCTTTGATGCTGTTTTTATGGCATTGTTCTTTCCAAATATAGTTGTATATGTTATATCTATAGTTGTGGTTAATAGTTCACTAATAGTTCCTATTTTTAAGCCTCAAACTAATAGAAAATTTAAAATAGTTAATATGATATGTTCAATATTAATGGATTTATTATTACTGCTTGTAGTAGGAATAGTTAGTAGTAATAATATAGATGTTTATGAGCCATTAGTAACTTACTCTAACAAAAGTATGCTTGCTTTGTTGGAATTAAATATGGCAATATTTGTAGGATGGATTCTTATAAATTTATTAATATCTGCATCAATAAAACTAAAAAAATTTGATAATGAAAAGAAAAAGGATTTACCTGATTTAATATTTGATTAAAAAGCACTCGATTATTATCGAGTGCTATTTTTAAATCTTTTACATTTTTGTACTACATAACTGTCTATTTCATTTGTTTCTGTATCTTTAACTATAAGTGATTCATCTATAAAATCATAATGATCTTTTTTAAATCTATTATCTAATATTTTAGGACAACTTAAGAATATATCCGGATCGCAATCTGAACATAAGTGAAAACTATGTGTATTAATATATGTATCATCTAAAATACTTCCAACTTTTTTACAACAATAATTATATAAGCCGGTTTCTTTAGATGTACCGATAAACTTTTC
Source organism: uncultured Bacilli bacterium (assembly GCA_934130235.1). Classification (GTDB taxonomy): domain Bacteria; phylum Bacillota_I; class Bacilli_A; order RF39; family UBA660; genus UMGS1613. Next base: position 21,492 of record CAKOXU010000001.1, on the reverse strand, counting down.
GTTTATATGTGTAAATACTTCATCCATATTACTTGTAGTTAATTTAATTATTTCTGATTCTAACAATTTATGTTCTGATAAAGATTCAATATATATTTTTTGATAGTTGTCAATGATACCTTTTATCATTGTTGAAAGAGTTAATTCGGGGTATTCTTCAAGTGATCTTAATATATAATCAACATTTTCGGCTTTCATTTCCATAATTCTAGCTCTAGCATATTCATTTTTAATTTCATCATCATATTCATTAGTACTTGCTGGAATCATATAACCTTCAATTAAAAAATTAAGCGTATTAATAAGATTATCTCTTGTTTTAACCATTTCTAGCTTTTGCATAGCACTAGAAATAATAAATCTTTTCTTTTTGTTTTTAGTTAAATCTTTAAACATAGTTTTAAGATGTTTGTTTGGTATAGTACCTTTACCACAGTCTCTATAGTAACCATCAGTGTTGTCATGTTTTTTTTCTTTTTTGATTCTTTTTTGTTCACTATATTCTACTTCTAATTTATCAAAATCGATTAAATTATCAAAACAATTATCCTTTTTAGTTAAATATTTTTTATCTGATAGAGGTGGTTGTTTAAATCCAGTATACACCTCTCCGTTATGATTTATTACTATTTCTTTCATAAAATCCCCCTTCAAATGCTTATATTATACATCTTTTTGTTTAAAAGTCAAGTTTGTGTGTTATAATACGTGTAGGTGATATTATGGATTTTGTCGCGCATGATGAAGATTTTCTTAAAATGCATAATAATATTTATATTTCTGATAAGAATCTAGCTATTTTAAAACAATATAATATAAATATTGATAATTATAATAATGTATCTGAATTGATTTATGATATTGAAAGTATTCTTAATTATGAGTATAGTGAAGAGTTAGATTATGTATCATATGCGCTTGCTGAATATAATTATTACACTAATACTAATAAATAATTGTTAATTTGGGGGGATAAATATGGTAGCAATTATATATAAAAAAGTCGAGTTAAATGAGGCTGATTTTCTTTATGTTCCTATATCAGCTATAAAGGGTGATATGCTTGAAAATGGCGATTTTCAGTCTGCTTTAGGTGTCGTATATGAACCTATAGTAGATCCTGTAGTAAATAATGGTAAGTATTACAGTGAGGCTATTGAGGAAGATAAATTAGATTCACTTTATAACGATGGAGAATTAACAGAGGTTGAAATGATTAGAAAGTATTTTATGGATAATTATTCAGATTATTATGCCAATGTTTATAACGAAGATATTAACGAATATGATTTAATCAAATTTAATTTTTCAAACTTTACAGTTGAGGAAGAGAACATTAGCTTTGATTATGATGAATCTTATAAATTGCATGTTAATATACCATTAGAAGAACTACTTAATATGAATGAGGATACATTTCCTGATTTTAAAAAACAAATGATTGAACTTAATGAAAAGGTAAAACTCGCGCTAAAAGATATAAAAAAAGAAACTAAGACATCAGCTGGAACAATATCTAATATAAATTTAAAGAGACTTAGAAAAACTGTTAACAAAAGTATTATTTCGCAGCAAAAAGCTGTAGATGATGTTACGAGAACAATAATAACTAACTTTTTATCTAATAATCCAAAGCATAAATCACATATTTTAATAGCGGGTCCTACGGGAACTGGTAAAACTGAGATAATGAATATAATAGCGCGTGAATTAAATGTTCCAGTTTTTAAAGCAGATGCTACTGCATATACAAAAGAGGGTTATGTAGGCAAAAGTGTTTATAGTATGTTAGAAGGGTTAATTACTGCTGCAGATGATGATATAGAAGCGGCTCAAAATGGTATTTTAATAGTGGATGAAATAGATAAAAAGCTTACTGATACAACTGGTCCAACTGGTTATGATGTTCTATATTCGATGCTAAAAATGATGGATAGAGAAAAAATAGAACTTGATATAGGTGGCCCATTTGATGCTAGAACAGTTTTATTTGATACATCGAATTTAACTATAGTATTTATGGGTGCTTTTGAAGGGTTATATAAAAATAAAACGAGTGAAAATAAATCTTTAGGATTTAACAATTCTATTGATAGTAGTAATATTAGTGATGTTAAAATAACTAATGAAGATTTAATTAAATATGGAGTTCCTAGTGAATTTTTAGGACGTATAGGTACAGTTACATATACTAATTATTTAGATAAGTCTGATATGATAAAAATTTTGACTAAATCTGATATTAGTCAATTGAATTTAACAAGGGAATATCTATATGATTTAGGAATAGATTTTAAGTGTACAAAAGGTTATATAGATGAGGTTGCTACAAAAACTATTAAATTAGGTACAGGAGCTAGAGGACTAAAGAATATTGTTTTATCTACTCTTGCAGATGTTTATGATGATGTGTTGATTGATAAAAAGATTAAAAAGATTACTTTAACTAAAGACACTGTGAAAGATTATAAAAAATACAGTATTTCAAAATAGTATTAAAAGTAAGCACTATGCTTACTTTTTTTGTGAAAACTTTATGAACTTTATTGATATACATATATAAAATATATATAATCAAATAAATGGAGGAAATATGTATTTAGATAATACTTATAAAAGTAAATATAGTAGAATTAAAATAAATAGATTAAATAAAATTTTTATAAAAAAAGAGCTTTATAATACAGATAATTTATTATCAAATGTCAATGGATATTCTTTAGATTTAGAACAAAGAAAAGCTGTAATAACAGATGAAACATCTACTCTTATAGTAGCTGGAGCTGGGAGTGGGAAAAGTCTTACTATGATTGGTAAGATTATGTATTTAATTGAAAGGAAACAGATACAAGAAGAGGATATTCTTTGTATTACTTTTACTAGAGAAGCTGCTAAAAATTTAGAAAAAAATTTAAAAAAGTATAATAACTATAATATAAAGGTATATACATTTCATAAACTTGCTTTAAACATTATAGGTAAAGGTTATACTATTTCAGCTACTGATACATTGGAATATATTATTGATGAGTATTTTAATTGTATTATTCATAATAATGCAGAAATGGTTATGAGACTTAAGTACATTTTAGGTTATATTGATACTGAATATAGTAAAATATTAAAAACAAAAGAATTTTTAAATCTAAAAAAACTTGTCATAACATTTATTAATTTATTTAAAACTAATAACTATAAAATAGATTATTTTTTAAAAATTAAAAAAAACAAATATTTGGTTAGTATTATTTTTGATATTTATTATTTGTATGAAGAAGAACTTAAAAGTACTAATAGTATTGATTTTAATGATATGATAACTTTGTCTATTGATAAAGTAAAAGATACAAATTTAAAATATAAATATATAATAGTTGATGAATATCAAGATACATCTTATGTTAGATATTTACTATTAAAAAGTATTATAGATAAAACAAAAGCTAAAATTATATGTGTTGGAGATGACTATCAGTCTATATATAGATTTAATGGATGTGATATAGGAATGTTTATCAATTTTAAAAAATACTATGGTTATTCAAAAATACTGAGAATCAATAATACATATAGAAATTCACAAGAACTTATTAATGTGGCTGGTTCATTTATTATGAAGAACAAGCATCAATTATATAAAAAATTAAAATCAAACAAACATATTAAAAAGCCTATAAAAATTATGTATTCTAATAATTTATATAAACTGTTAGATATAGTAATAGGAGAACATAAAGAAATATTAATACTAGGGAGAAATAATTTTGATATTAATAAATATTTTAAGTGTGTTGATGGTTACATAATATATAAGAATATTAAGATAAAGTATTTAACTATTCATGCATCAAAAGGATTAGAAAGCGAATGTGTTGTTATAATAAATAATATAGATGATATATTAGGTATACCAAACAAAATGAAGGATGAGAAAATTTTAAGTTATGTTAAACGTTCCAAGGATAATTATCCATATGAAGAAGAAAGAAGACTTTTTTATGCAGCTTTAACGCGTACTAAAACGGATGTATATTTATTAGTAGATAAGAAGAGACCTTCAATATTCATAAAAGAACTAATTAAAGATTATAATAATTATATAGAGTACATTTAGTTTACATGCTGTTTAAATTTAAATGATTTAAATAAAATATTACCAATATTGGTAATAAACAATAGTTGATATTGATAACTTTTCAATTTGACAATACACTAAAACATATGATATGATAATGTTGTTTCCGAAAAAGAGGTGTTTTTGTGAAATCAAAACTGGAAATGATTCTAATAGTATTTATAGTATTATTAGATGTTGTATTATTTGGTGTTGCTTATAAAAGCAATCATGTAGAAGAAGTAAAAGAGGAAAATAATAAAGAGATTGCAACTGCTAATTATATAAATTATTTATATAATAATCATGTTGAATCTAATAAATTAGTTAAAGAGAATTTAATTGTATATGAGGACATGACTTTAGTTGAGTTAGAAAATCAATTAAATAAGTCATTAAAATCTACGTTAGCAAATAAAGGTCATTTAATTGCATCTTATTCGTTAGAAAAGGGTGTCGATCCTTATATGGCGACTGCTATTATGCTTCATGAAACGGGATGTAATTGGGAATGTAGTTATTTGGTTAAGACTTGTAATAACGTAGGTGGCCAAAAAGGTAGTGGATGTGGTTCTTATAGTGCGTTTCCATCTTTAGATGAAGGTATTAAAGCTTTTATTGATAATTTATCAAATAACTTTATTAGTAAGGGTTTAACTACTCCAGAAGCTATTAATCCTAGATATGCAGAGTCTACTACATGGGCTCAAAAAGTTAATAGTTATATAAATAAAATTAAGGCACAGTAATGTGTCTTTTTTTTGTTTATATTCATATATTTTAATGGAGGAATATATGAAAGGATTAACAAGTAAAGAGGTATTGGAAAGTAGAAAAAATAATGGAAGTAATGAAATATTAGAGGGTAAAAGTGATTCTTTTTTTAAACTTTTATTAAACAGTCTTGGAGACCCTATTATAAAGATTCTTTTGATAGCGCTCGCTATAAAAACAGTTTTTTTGTTTAAAAGTTTTGACTGGTATGAGACTATTGGTATAGTAATTTCAATAATGCTTGCATCATTTATATCAAGTATAAGTGAATATGCATCAGAATCTGCTTTTAAAAAATTACAAGAGGAAATAGCCAAAATAAACTGTAAGGTAATAAGGGATGTTAAACTTACTGAGATTCCAATAAATGATGTCGTAGTTGGGGATATATTACAGTTAGAAGCGGGTGATAAAATAGCGGCCGATGGTTTAGTGATAGAAGGTGAGTTGTATGTAGATGAGTCTAGTATAAATGGTGAAACAAGAGAAACCTATAAGAAAAAAGGGGATACTGTATATAGGGGAACAGTTGTTTATTCAAATCGGGCCTTAGTAAAGGTTAGCAGTGTTGGTATAAATACTTTTTATGGTACGTTAGCACTTGAGTTAAAAGAAAAGTCGCCAATAAGTCCATTAAAATTAAGGCTTACTTCTTTAGCTCGCTTTATAAGTAAAATAGGATATATTGGTGCATTTCTTGTCTTTTTTTCTTATTTGTTTAAAGTTATTCTTATTAATAATAATTTTGATATTTTATTAATAAAAAAAATGATTACAGATTTTCCTACAATAACTGGACATATTTTATATGGGTTAACTTTATGTGTAACAATAATAATAGTGGCGGTTCCAGAAGGATTACCAATGATGATAACACTAGTATTATCTTCAAATATGAAAAGAATGATGAAAAATAATGTTCTAGTAAGAAAAATGACTGGTATTGAAACGAGTGGAAATATAAATGTTTTATTTACAGATAAAACAGGTACACTTACTAATGGAAAACTTAATGTCATTAAAATTATAGATGGCAATTTAAATGAATATAGTAATATTAAAGATTTTAAAAATAAAAAGTATTTTGATTTAATAAAAGTATCGTGTATTGGGAATAATAGTAGTATTTTTTCGGATAATAAAGTAATAGGAGGTAATTCTACAGATCGAGCAATTTTAAACTTTTTTTCAAGTGAAATAAAAAATTATAAAAAGGAAGATTTTATAGAATTTAGTAGTTCTAAAAAGTATTCTATTGCACGAATAGATGGTATAAATTATATAAAGGGTGCTTATGAGGTTTTGCTTAAAAATTGTAAGTATTATTATGACAGTAATGGTAATAAAAAAGCTATAAATAAATATAGAATTGAAAGTATAATTAGAAAATATTCAAAAGAAGGTATTAGAGTTCTAATTACGTGCACTAGTGATACTCCAGATATTGAAAATTTAAATAATTTAACTTTTGTTGGAATATTGCTTATAAAAGATACAATAAGGGATGGCGCAAAAGAAGGCGTTAAATTGGTTAAAAATGCTCATATTAAAACTATTATGATTACTGGTGACAATAGTGATACTGCTTTAAATATTGGAAAAGAAGTTGGCATTTATGATGAAGGAGATGTTGTTCTTAGTAGTGACGAATTGAAAGCAATGAGTGATGATGAAGTGAAAAGCATTTTACCTAAGTTATCCATTGTTTCTAGAAGTTTACCTAGTGATAAAAGTAGATTGGTTAGAATATGCCAAGAATTAGGATTAGTTGTAGGAATGACCGGAGATGGAGTAAATGATGCACCTGCATTAAAAAAAGCCGACGTAGGATTTTCAATGGGTAGTGGTACTGAAGTAAGTAAAGAAGCATCCGATATTGTAATTCTTGATAATAATTTGCGATCAATTGCAAATGCTATTTTATTTGGAAGAACAATATTTAAAAGTATAAGAAAATTTGTAATATTGCAATTAACTATTAATTTATGTGCACTGTCATTGTCTATAATAGGACCTTTTATAAATATAGAAACGCCTATAACGGTCATTCAAATGCTATGGATAAACATGGTTATGGATACATTAGCAGGTCTTGCTTACTCTTATGAGGCACCTCTTTTAGAATATATGAGGGAATATCCTAATAAGAAAGATGAAAACATTATAAACAAGTATATGATAAACCAAATTTTTTTAACAGGAATATATTCATCTATACTTTGCATGTTATTTTTAAAATTACCTTTAATAAAAAATATATACATTGAAGATAAATATTTATATACTGCATTTTTTGGACTTTTTATATTTATAGATATATTTAATTGTTTTAATGCACGAACTAATCGTATTAATATACTATCTAATATTTTAAAAAATAAGGTATTTATATTAGTAATTAGTTTTATACTTATTACACAAGTAATTCTTATATATTATGGAGGATCAACATTTAGAACAAGTGGTCTTACATTAGAACAATTTGTAATAATGGTTTTAGTAGCGTTTACAGTTATTCCTTTTGATTGGATTAGAAAACTAGTTTTAAATAAAAAAAATATGAATACTGGTGTATAAACAGAGTACAATTGTCCCATAATAGTTGTGGGAGGTAAATATGAAGAAAAGATTATTAGTAATTAGTTCTTTGCTTGTTATAAGTATTGTTTTAACAGGATGTTCTTTAGGTAAAAATATGTCAAATACGCCTACAAAAAGAGTAGAAGAATACTTGGGTAATTATCAGACACTTCATAGTAATGTTATTGAGAAAATAGATTCTGTAGTAGGATTAGAGACAACTTTTACTGATACACAAAAAGAAACTTACAAAAGTGCTTTAAAGAAACATTATCAGGATTTAACATATGAAATAAAAGAAGAAACTGTTAATGGAGATAAAGCAACAGTAGAAGCTGAAATAGAAGTAAATGATTATTCTAAAGTATTAAAAGAAGCAGAAGCTTATAAACAAACAAATGCGGATGAATTTAAATTAGCAGATGGTTCATTTGATGAAGCTAAATACAATGACTATAAGTTAGATAAAATTAAAGATGCTAAAGATCGAGTTAAATATACAATATACTTTTCACTTACCAAAAATACAGATGGTAAATGGGAATTAGATGATTTAACAGAGACAGAAGAAAATAAACTTTTGGGAATATATGAGTATTAAAAATGAGTTTACTTTTATAAGTAAACTTATTTATTGCATAATTTAAATTAATATTATGTAGTTTTAATTTATTACTAAGTATGCTATAATTATTATGGTGATACTATGAGTAAAAAGGTATTTAAGAATTTAGACGAGCAGGTAGAAATTTTCAAAAATAGGGGATTAGTAATAAAAGATCTTGAAAAAACTAAAGAGATATTACTTAGAGAGAATTACTTTTTTATTAACGGTTATAGACACTTGTTTTTAAAGGAAAATGGAACTGATTTTATAAATGGAACTACTTTTGAAGAATTATATGCTATGTTTGTTTTTGATAGAAAGATAAGAAATATTTTTTTTAAAAATTTACTTATAGTAGAAAATAATATTAAATCATTATTTTCGTATGAATTATCAAAAAAGTATGGATTTAAAGAAAAGGATTATTTAAATCCTAAAAACTTTTCTCATGATCCTATGAAAGTAAGACAAGTTCATGATGTCTTAAACAAAGTTAAAAGACAAATTAGAATTAATGGGAAACAGCATACTGCTACTATGCACTACATTAATAATTATGGTTATATTCCTATGTGGATATTAGTAAAAGTATTGTCTTTTGGAATTATAGGAGAGTTTTATAATATACTTGAATATAATGATCAACAGGATATAGCAAGCATATATAATTTAGATGTAGAAACATTATCTATATATTTATCTATATTATCTAATTATAGAAATTTATGTGCTCATGAAGATATATTATATGATCATAAGACACAAAGATCTATACCAGATTGTTATTATCATGAATATTTAAATATACAAAGAATTGATGATGAATATATAAAAGGAAAAAACGATGTCTTTTCTGTAGTTATTATTATGAAGTATTTATTGAGTACAGATGAATTTAGGGATTTTATAAATGAAATAAGTTATGAAGTCGATATATTAGATGGAAAAACAAATACAGTTGGAATAAATACTTTTTTAGATAAAATGGGATTTCCAAGTACATGGAGAAGTATTATGGATAAATAAAAATGATATGAAACTGTTTTTCACATGAAAGAAATGAGAAATTAATGTAGTCAAAACAAAGTTTGACGGTATAAAATGTGAAATTTCTGTGAAATTAGCACTCAGCTATTGACAGTGCTAATTAAACGTGCTATTATTAATATGTAAGATGAAAGTCTTATAGGTATTAAATTATATTAATGTGCTACCCTGAAATAGGCAACAACACTTAAAGAAAGGAAGTAATATATATGATGTTAGTACCAAGAAGTAATTTTGATTTATTTGACGAGATGTTCAATGATTCATTTTTTCATAAGGAAGATAATAAAATTATGAAAACAGATATTAAAGAAAAGGAAGATAGTTATATAATTGATATTGATTTACCAGGATTTGATAAAGATAATATTAAAATTGATATAACTGATGGTTATTTAACTATAAGCGCTAAAGCAGAAGAAGAAAAAAATGATAAAGAAGATGAAAAATATGTAAGACGCGAAAGATATTTTGGCGAGTGCTCACGTAGTTTTTATGTAGGAGATAATGTAGATGCCGATAGTGTAAAGGCCACTTTTAAGAAGGGTATATTAACATTGGAAGTACCTAAAGTCAAAGAAGAAAAATTACCAGAAAAAAAGTATATTGAAATTGAAGAATAAGGAGCTTTGCTCCTTTTTTTGTAATCACATTTATATGTGTTAATCATATACTACAGTAGGTGATAAGTGTGGTGATAATATATGGCTAAGATAGTTGTGGATGCTGGGCATGGAGGAGAAGATCCGGGCGCTAGTGGTAATGGTATTATTGAAAAAGAATATACATTAAAGATATCTGAGTATATATATAATAGATTTAAAGATTTAGGATTGGATGTCAAAATGACACGTACTACTGATGAGACCTTATCTCCTAGTGAAAGAGTAAAAAGGGTAAAGAATGCATTTGGTGATTCTAGTGATGTTATATTGGTGTCAAATCATATAAATGCAGGAGGTGGCGATGGTGCTGAAGTGATATATGCACTTAGGAACACCTCTACTCTTTCAAATTTAATTTTAAAAGAATTAGAGAATGAAGGTCAAAATGTACGTAAAGCATACCAAAGAAGATTACCAAGTAATACAGCTAAAGACTATTATTTTATGCAGAGAGATACAGGTAATATAGAATCAATTACAGTGGAATATGGCTTTTTAGATAGTACTGGTGATGATGTTGAACAATTAAAAAATAATTGGAAGACATATGCAGAGGCTGTTGTAAGAGCAATAGTGGAGTATTTAAATTTAACATATGTTCCAGTTGCAGAAGGAAATTACTATACAGTAAAAAGTGGAGATAGCCTATGGAGTATAGCTAAAAAATATGGCGTTAGTGTTTCTGATATAAAGGATACTAATGGACTTACGTCATCAATGTTGAAGATAGGTCAAGTGTTAAAGATTCCTACTAAACAAGAGAATAGTCAAGCAACTAATGTTTATGTGGTTAAAAAAGGAGACAGTTTATATAAAATAGCTCGTAATTATGATACAAGTGTTAATGAAATTATGAAATTAAATAATCTAACATCAACTGCGCTTTCTATAGGTCAAAGACTAAATATTCCAACTTCCAGTACAAATACTTATACAGTAAAAAGTGGAGATAGTTTGTGGAAAATAGCAAATAAATATAATACTAGTGTATCAAAATTAAGAGAATTAAATAATTTGAAGAGTGATTTATTAAGTATAGGTCAAGTGTTAAAAATTAAGTAATAGTATACTTATGAGAATACAATAAAATAATGTATTCTTTTTTTTTGCAATATATAATATGAAAAATTTGTTTTATTTTATCAAAAAATATGTTAAAATAATTATAGTTAAGTGCTAGTATAGACTTATTTAATGAGTTTTTTGCTAGCTTTTTTTTGGAGGATGGATTATGAAGAGATTTTTAGCTATTTTAGTTTTATTAAATATTTTATTACCATTTAATGTGTTAGCTGGACGAGGATGCTGTTCACATCATGGTGGAGTATCTGGCTGTGGTTCAAATGGAAGACAAATTTGCAACGATGGAACATATAGTCCAACATGTACTTGTACACCGGCTGTTAGAACAATTAAGCAAGAAACTGTTTATGGCTGTACAGATAGTAAAGCAAATAATTATGATTCTAAAGCTAATAAAGATGATGGCAGTTGTACCTATGACATATATGGCTGTACAGATAGTAAAGCAAATAATTATGATTCAGATGCTAATAAAGATGATGGTAGTTGTACCTATGACATATATGGCTGTACAGATAGTGAAGCAAATAATTATGATTCAGATGCTAATAAAGATGATGGTAGTTGTACCTATGATGTATATGGCTGTATGGATAGTAAAGCGATTAATTACAATTCTAAAGCTAATAAGGATGATGGGACTTGCGTATTTAAAAATGATACAAAATCTAAACGCGATCAGAACGAAAATGAAGAACCTGAGGATATAGTTGGAACAGTAGTGTTCTTAATTGCAACTGGATCGGGAGCATACTATTTGATTAAGAAGAAAAATAAAAAATCTCTAGTTTAACTAAAGATTTTTTGATATATAAGGAAATAAAAATAGTATAGCAGCCATAAGTAATATGAATACAAATATTATTAAAATTGTTGATGATTTTTTCTCCTTATTTTTGTTGTCATCTACTTTATTAGCTTTTTCTATATTATCTATAAATTGTGTATTATTTTGTTCTACATTTGGAACGAATTGTAATGTTTGTGTATTCACTGTTTGACCTTGGTTTGCTATAGGTTTACCGGTATTTGGGTCAAATTTCATATCGTTATTCATATTTATTCAATCCTCCCAAACTATATACTTTTTGCTTAACTGGCTCATTATTTATTATATTCTGACTTTGTGTATTCATTTTATTAAATATAGCAGCAATTTCTTTCAAATTATTAATATAGTCTTGATTATCTAGTTTTGTAAAATGATTTTTTACATTATCAAGGTTATTATTTTTATAGAAAAGGTCTATATTAGGATTATCTGTTATAAAGTCTTGTGCTGAGTTATTGTATTTTTTTTGCATAAGTTTAGCAATAGAACGCATTTGTGCCTTCATACTTATTCTTTTATCACTTTCTAGTTTCTTTTTATTTATTAGTGGCATATATACCTCCTTACTTATAACACAAATATATCATTGTTTATAGATAAAAAAAAGATGTATTTTTAAATTAATACTTCTTTTTTTTATAATTTACATAATTTTTACATTTATACTATATATACTAATTGTTTTTAAAAATAATTTCTTGTTGTTATTTTCAAATATTCAATAATTTTTTTTATAAAGGTTCTTTTCTTTATTTAATTGTAGCTTTTAGATATTTATTTACCTCGACATTATATGTTTTTTCAATATCACTATCGGTATCTTCCCAGTTTCTTTTATATGTGCATGTTATTGTTGTTCTACCACTAATATTTCCTTTTAGTGTGAATGTATATATTCCACCACTTCCAATTTTTTGTGCTGGACTATATTTTTCTTCTATGTTTACAATATTATTGGGATCATAACACTTCCATTCATATCCGGTAGAGGGATTTCCTTTTAATTTAATTTCATTTTTATGTGAAATTAATTGTACATGTACAACAATTCCATATAATAACAGTAATATCAGTATTAATCCTATAAAAACTATTATAAGTTTATTTTTTAACATAGATTTTTTCATTTTCAAGCCCCCCTTTAAATATTTCTTTATAATCAATATAATTATTTGCACAATCAATTCTTTTTAAAAAAATCATGATACTTTTTGTATAACTATATCCTTGACCAATTATATAATAAGCTTCCTTTATTTTTAAATAATAATATTTTCCATTATTTGTTTGATATTGTTTAATATGATTATCTGTCGCATATACATTTACACACTCATACAAATCCTTAATGGTGCTAATTCTATTTTTAATTTCTTCATTTACATCATTGTTTGTTTCAAACCAAATTGGTGAATTTGTAATGTAGGGTACAGTGCTTGTATACTTGTTTAACCAATCAAAAAATCTATTTAATTCAATTGGTAAATCATATTCAATCATATTATTTCTCCTTTATTTTAAGTAAGCATACACATTCAATGTGCTTAGTATTTGGAAACATATCAAAAGGTGTTAACTCTACTACATTATATGCATCTAATAAGTGATTTAAATCTCTAACAAGTGTCATTGGATCACATGAAACATATATAATTTCTTTTGGTCTAATTCTAAGTATGTTTTCAATTGTCTTGCTAGTTATACCAGCTCTTGGTGGGTCGATTATTATAGTATCAATATTATTGATATTGCTTATATAGTCATCAACACTACCACAAATAAACTCTATATTTTTTACATTGTTGTTATGTTTATTTATGTTCGCACTTTCAATTGCACTTTCTACTTTTTCTATGCCTATTGTATGATTATTTATGTTGGTATAAATGCCAATTGTTCCACATCCACAGAATAAATCTAAAACATTGGTATTTTCTTTTATATAACTTTTAATTTTGTCGTACATTTTTATACAAACATTATTATTAATTTGAAAAAATGAGTCGGGCGCTATTAAAAAATTATATTCATTTAATTTTTGGTAGTTAAATGGTTCTTTATAAACTAAGTTATATGATTTATTATGTATGTAAATGGAGTTAGATATTTCTTTTATTGGCGTAATATCTATATCATGTTTAGTATCTATAATGATCATTAATTTGTTGTTATTTGCTCTAAGGGTTATTTTATCAATTTTATTTAGATCTAATTTATTTAAATACTTAATTGATTTATTGATTAACTTATCACTTAATAAACATGAATCCGTTTTTATTAGATCATGAGATTTATTGTCAAAAAAGCCTATACCATTTTTCACTTGAAAAACAGTTTTATTTCTATAATTAAATTGTTTGTCTGACTTAACTATATTATTAATATTTATTTTAGTTTTTAAATATTTATTTATTATGTTATTTATTTTATTTTGCTTAAATTTTAATTGATCATTGTATGACATATGAAGTAGATCGCATCCGCCACAGGAATTATAGTAAGGACAAATTACATCTATTCTATCATTTGATTTTTTTATATATGTTTTTACATCGGCTTTTAGATATTTCTTTTTCTCATCAATTATTTTAATATCGACAATTTCACCTGGTAAAGCATTTCTCACAAATACTATTTTATTATTTAATTTTCCAATTCCATAGCCATTATGATCTAATTGTGTTATTTCAATCATCAAATCACCAAATAAATTATAATAAAAAATGCTTATATTGTAAAGCATTTTTATATTTGATTTTAAGATATTATTACTTTAAAAACAGTAAAACTAGCATTCCAACTGTAAAACAATAAATTGAAAAGTAAATTAGTTTTCCATTGTTTACAATTTTTCTAAACCATACTGTAACAAGATAAGTTACTATAAGTGAAGTGATTATTGCTACTAAATAATAAATAATTAATGAACTTGTAAGTGTTAAATCCATAAGTTCTAAAGCGGTTGCGGCTAAACTTATAGGTATGTATAACATAAATGAATATTTAAATGCTGTGTCTCTTTTTAATCCAGCAGACATACCACCGACTATTGTTGAACCGCTTCTACTTATACCTGGAAAAAGTCCTAATATTTGAAAGCATCCAACTGTTAATGCTTCTTTTATTCCAATTGCATTATCATCTTTTTTACCTTTAAAGTTTCTGATTGCAAATAGAAGTATAGATGTTATAATTAGCGATATTCCAACTATTTTAATATTGTTTTCTATTTTTGCAAATAGTTCTAATTTCCTAACTAGTAATCCCATTAATCCAGCTGGAATACATCCTAATACTATCATCCAACAATACTTATAATCATTTTTATATTTTTTATCTTTAGTTTTTAGATATTTAAAGAAGCTTTTTATTAATCTTACAATATCTTTTCTAAATAAAAGTATAATAGCAATTAAAGATCCAAAATTAGTCAAAATTGCGATTGAATCGAAGTCAACATCAACGCCAATTATTTTTTTAAATATCATTAAATGTCCACTAGAAGAAACTGGTATAGTTTCTGTCATCCCCTGTATAAAACCTAAAAACAAATATTTTAATAATTCCATATTATCACCTATTTAATTATATAATAAATTTTTAAAATAATAAATAAAAAATATATAATTTAATAAAATTTAAGTAGGTGATATATTGTTTAGACTTGTTTTATTCTTATTTGGTTTTGGTCTTACTACTATAGGTTTCGTTTTTATTATTAGTTATTTAAATTTATTAACATTTGGGTATAATTTTTTAGAATATGTTCAATTTATATTTAGTAGAATTGAATGTTTAGATGCTTTATTAGGAATTATTCTTATGTGGATATCAATAAATAAAGGAGGAGACCATGAATTATATATATGATGTTTATCTTAATTTTAATAATACTTTATATGATTTTTATGATTGGAATAAAAAGGATAATATTATAAGAATTAAAAGAATTCCTATATTTAGGACTAGTGAAAAGAATATTAAAGAAATTATATCAAATAAAATAGTAATTGATGAACATTTATTAAAATTGATATATAATAAAACTGATATTTATTTTAGTGGTAAAAAGTATACTTCGTGTGTATTTACTGATACTGATAATTTAATAGCAATTATGTTTGATGAAAAAGGTAATAGTATTAAAAAATCATATATGTGTCTTGAAGAAGAAATGGATATTTTAGATACTGCATATAAGCTAGAAAGTATGATATTTAATTATAAAATAATTAATAAGGAATTTCCAATAATGAAGACGAGAAAAGAATATAATGAACTTAAATTTATTAAAAGAGAATTAAAAAACACTAATTTTGATAAGCTTAAATATATATATTTTGAATGTATTGGAAAGGAAAGTAATGATAATAATTTAGTAAAAGATAAGTTATATGAAATAATACATAATGATGAATGTGATGATTATAAAAAGTTATATAATTTATTAAAACTTACAAGCAAAAGTAAAATAAAATAAAAATCTACATAAGCAGATTTTTATTTTTTTTCATAATCACTATCTTCATTATCTGAATTAAGATATGGTTCGTGTGAAAGCTTGATATTATTAATTCCTGTTGTTTTACTAATATTTTTAAGTAATTTTTCAATTACTTCTTTTCTAGATGTTATTATTATACAGTTAAATTTGACTTCATGTTCTGTTATTTCACTTTTTTCTAAACTTTCTAGAGTTAGATGATTAAGTTCAATAGCAGTAGCTAACAAATTTCTTACTTTAACTTCACTTTTTTTGTCGCATGCTATGTTTATTGTGTATTCTAGTTTTGAATTTTTTGCTATATTTTCCATTATTCCTATTGAAATAAATCTTAGGATTATATTGGATGCTAACACTAATAATGTACCAATGCATGCCTCAGCAATCATACCAGATGCACATAAAACGCCAATTGCTGAGACACACCATAAAGTAGCTGCTGTATTTAGTCCTTTAATCTTGTTTCCGTCCCTTAAAATAACTCCAGCACCTAAGAAACCAATTCCTGAAACTACTTGTGCTGCAATTCTTGTAGAGTCATCATTACCATTAAATGACATAGATACAAATAAAAAAGCCCCTAAACTTACCAAGACATTGGTCCTCAAACCGACCATTCTATGTCTATATTGGCGTTCTAATCCAACTAAAATACTTAGTATAAAACAAAATAATATTCTTATTGTAAAAGTCGTTAAACTCATAAAAATCACCTGTATGACATAATATCAAAAAATAATTCTTTTGTAAAGAGTTTATTCTAATTCACACATTTTTTGATTTAAATTAGAGTATTTAGTATTTATTTTATTTGTTTCTGCCTTTTCTAATATATACCAACCATATTGGAACATAAGCTCATATGCTTCCCTTTGTAAGTCGGATAGGCCACAAAACATGTTGTAAAATTCATTGTAGAGAATCTCGTTACTTGCCTCTGTCATTGCTATACAATAATTTTTTTGTATATCCTTTAAAGTCGTTAATAACTCTGTTATATAATCCATATCATTTAAAGTCAATCCTTTTGGAACTTCTTTTTTTTGATTAGATATATTATTGCTCATGATTGCCTCCTTCTTTTAATATACTTAAAATAATGTTTAAATTGTTATAAAAAGTATCGACACAATCTTCAAACATATTTTTTATTTGCTCATCTTGTATGTTGTTTAAATTGTTTTTATACTTTTTGTATGCTGTATAGTTCCATTCAAACATATCACTTAAATAATCTAAATCTTTACCTGTTATAATATTAGGCACTCTATCATAATTATTCATAAAAATCTCCTTTCAAGTATATTATTTGTGGTAATTATAATAATATAACAAAAAAATGACTTAAAGTCATTTCAAATTCTTATGGTGCTCGCAATCGGACTCGAACCGATACGGTATTGCTACCACTAGATTTTGAGTCTAGCACGTCTACCAATTTCATCATGCGAGCAGTAATTAAATTATAACATATATTTTTTCATGTGTAAATAATTTAATTTTCTTTATATTTTGATTCAAATAAATTTGTCTCTGTGTCTATTTCATTTTCTTTAATTTCAATTTTAGGTAATTCTTCTATTGTACCTAATCCAAAGTAGTCTAAAAATTTAGTGGTAACACCATAAAGTTTTGGTCTACCTGCAGCTTCACTTCTTCCTACATCTTCAACAAGTCCTTTAAGCATTAGCTTTCTAATGGCATAACTAGAGTTAACACCTCTAATATTATCAACATCTATACGTGTAATTGGTTCGTTATATGCGATAATTGCAAGAACTTCAAGAGCTGCTTGGCTTAATGTTGAATTTTCTTCTTCCTCAACAAGTTTTTTATAGTATTCTTTATGTTCTTTTTTTGTAGTTAGTTTAAAGTGATTTCCTAAATACTCTAGTTTTATACCCCTGTTTTCATCTTCATAATCATTATATAATTCCTTAATTACTTCTTTTACTTGCTCTTTATCTTTATTAAGTATATTTGATAGTTCATTTAATGTAAGACCATCTTCGCCACTTACAAATAAAAGACCTTCTATAAGTGCTTTCATATTATTCTCCTTTTTGACTGATAATTATATTATTAAAATTATCTTCTTGTGTAATCTTTATTTCTTGTTTTTTAGACATAGAAAGTATTGCTAAAAATGTTACTATTATAAATTCCTTAGTAATAGTATTGTTATTAAATAAATCAACAAAATTAATTTTTTTCTTTTTTCTTAAAATATCTCTAATTTCTACACTTCTTTTACCAATACTATATTCTTTATTAGTAACCTTAGTATTCAATGGTTTACTAATTTCTTTTTCATTTAAAAAGTTTTTTAATGCGTTTAATAAATCATTTAAATCAACACCATAGTCAATATCCTTATTATCGCATTGATATTCATTTAATGAATCTGGAGTTCTTGTATATACTTCGTGTCTATAATTTTCTAATTCCTTAAAAGTAGTTGTCATGTTTTTATATTGTTCATACTCTATTAATCTTTTTATTAATTGTTCTTTTGGATCTTCTTCGTAATCACTTTCTTCACTTTCTTCGTTAGGAAGTAAACTTGATGATTTCATTTCTATAAGTTCGGCTGCCATAACTAAGTATTCACTAGCAATGTTCAAATTCATGTTTTCCATCATTTCGATATATTCTAAGTACTGTTTTGTAATTTTATCAATACTTATATCTTGAATATCTATATTATCTTGTTTTATTAAATGAAGCAATAAATCAAGTGGTCCTTCAAATTCTGGTATTTCTACTTTGTACTCCATAACATTCAACTCCACAAATATTATAAAGTATTTTTAAATATTTTACAAGATTGATAGTGTAAAGAGTGCATTATTATAAAAAATTAGTATTTAAATTTTGCCATTTATATGATATTATTGATATAGGTATGAAATTAGGTGAAACTTATGAAGAAAAAAAGACTATGTATGGTATTATTACTTGCTTTAGCAATGTTTACTATTAATGTGAAAGAGGTGCGTGCTGATTCACTTACGGGGTTTAACAAAGGTTCTACCTCTATAGGCGGAGGTTCAGGTACAGGTACTTTATCTCCTGATTATGTTGGTTTAAAAGTATCAGTTTATTATAGTAGTAGTAAATCAACTGTATCTTATGTAGTAACAAATCAATTAAATAATAATTTATTTTATTTCCAAGATTTTAGACCTAAATATTTACAAGATAATAGTGGTTCTTGGGAAAAAGGATGCTCAGGTAAGTGTTATTTATCAAATACACTTAAAAATTTAAATCTTAATTGGGAACAAGGTTTTAATTTTGATGATATCCTTAAAAAAAATGATTTTAAAAATTTAAAAGCAATATTAAAAGAATTAGGCTTTAACTCATTAAAAAGTGAAGATTATATAATAGTAGAACCAATGATGAAACTTGAAAATCATTATGGTACTGCTTATGAATTAGTAAATTCGTTTATAGCAAATACAAGCTTAACATGTAGTGGCGGTTCTTATAAAGGATTTCATAATTGTTATGCAGCTACTTTTTATGGAGCTAGTTATAAGAGTGCGGTTTCACAATCTGTTATGTATAATACAATTCGTGTAAATACAAATGTTACAATAAACAATAAAACAATATATGCTACTAACTGTGGTGAAACAGATTATACTTGTAGAAAAAATGCTATAACAAGTAGTACAGGTGGAGGATCTATAGGAGTATATAAATATTCTTCTATTGTTGGAACATATAAATTCAGTATTTATAAACAAAATAGAGGTGGGAAACCTTTAGCGAATATAAGTTTTAATATATATAATTCTGCGGGTAAATTAATTGATACTTTGAAAACTAAAAGTAATGGATATACTGATGAAATAGATTTGGCAGCAGGAGAAACTTTTGAGATTAGAGAAGTAGATACTGGCATCTACAAGGTTGTCAATACAAGTGTGGTGATGAATTCAAATCATATTGGTTTTACAATAACAAATAAAACTCCATGTGAAGATGATTTTGATAATTTAAGTAATTTGTCAAGCATGACTGAGAGGGTTAAGTTATATCAGAAATATAAAAGTAAAGGTTATAATAATTTATTGAATTTGAATATTAAAGATGCTACGACTGCTTGCTCACACAAAAATTGTAGTACTGCAATAGTTACAAATTGCTTAACAAGTGATGCATCGCCAGACAAATCTAATTATAAGACAGATCTTTCTTGTTATAATGATGTAGTAAAGGTTGGCGGAGTAGAAGCTGGATACTGTATTTCTAATTTTTCTCTTACAAATCATATAGGAAAAACAAGCTTTACTTCTTTTTCTGGCCAAATGCTTTATGTTAATAAAACAGATAAAGTAGTGCTTGGTGGATTGGGAAGAGGTATACTAAGTTATTGTTATGTGATGGATAGATATAAAAATTCTAATAGTTTTACTACAAATTATGTAGCAGGAGTGCACTTGAAATATAAAACGTATGATGCCATAGCTGATGCTACTAAAACATTTACTTATACTAGGAAAGATATTAGGTCAACTTCTGGAAATTATATGGAATTTTTTACACCTGTTACGTATGAGTTTAAGCCTTTATATTTATCTTTAGGAAATGGAAAAATATTTAATGAGTCAGGACAAATGAGAAGATTTATCGGATACGGAATACCAAGCTATTTAAATGATAAAACAGATAAGGGAAAATTGGAGTTTTCTGTTTGGTATAATTATATAACTCATACTAATAAGGATTCTTCTTTACCATATAAAACAACTGCTACATGTGATTATAAAGTCAAAAAGCAAGTAGTAGAGTGTGATCCTAATGATGAAAATTGTGATGATGATAATCCAAGTGATGAAGGAAATGAAAATGTTAATATTGTATTTAGAACTATATCAACAACGAATCCATTTCCAGGGAAAAGCGGTACTGGAAGAGAAGTAGGCGCTAATTGGTGTGATGGCAGTGTATGTACTGTTAAAAATAATAGTATAATTAAAAAATATATTACTGATAGAAATGATAGTTATAATTCAAAAAAAGAGTCTGCAAAGTATATAATTGATCTTGATGAATCTACAATAAAAAAAATAAGAGAGTATAATAAAACTCATTCATACGATGATTTTGAAACGCTTGAAAATTGTGATGAAAACGGTAATGGATGCAAGTCTAAATTTCTTAGGGGAGAAATTTTACAAGGACATATTACAATAAGAGAATAGAGGGAACTATATGATACTTAGAAAACCGTATGCATTGTTTATAAAATTATTTAAGGTTATACATATTATA